>JAKMGR010000556.1 GCA_022424805.1 Verrucomicrobiales bacterium | reverse complement strand
TTGATGTCCTTCATCCTGACGGAAAACTGAACGATCACGCCGGTCCGGAGTTTTCAGGAATGGACCGCTTTGAGGCTCGCAAAAAAGCGGCCGACAAGCTCGAAGAAATGGGGCAGCTCGTGAAAGTCGAAGACTACGAGAACAATGTCGGATACAGCGAACGCGCCGATGTGCCAATCGAGCCACGCATCTCAATGCAGTGGTTTTTGAAATACCCCTGTGTCGAGGAAGCTGCCTCGGCGGTTGCAAACGATGAGATTCGTTTTCGCCCGGAGCGTTGGAAGAAAACATTCGCCCATTGGATGGACGGCATTCAGGACTGGTGTATCAGTCGTCAGCTCTGGTGGGGGCATCAAATTCCGGTCTGGTACAAAAAGGAGAAAGCGGGAGAATTGCAGGCCCGCGAAAGCCTCGACGCGACGCAGGCAGGAAGCGATCTCCACGTTGGGATTGAGCCGCCAGCAGACGAAGAAAACTGGGTGCGCGATGAGGACGTGCTAGACACGTGGTTTTCCAGTTGGCTCTGGCCATTTGCGACCATGACGGACAGCGATGCCGAGCCAAGCGCGACCGAAAAGAAATTCTACCCGACCACCGATCTGGTAACGGCCCCGGAAATCATCTTTTTCTGGGTCGCCCGGATGATCATGGCCGGCTATCGCTGGCGCGGAGAGTTACCTTATAAAAACGTCTACTTCACCGGCATCGTTCGCGATGGTCGAGGTCGCAAGATGTCGAAGAGTCTCGGTAACTCGCCGGACCCGCTCGACATCATTGCAGAATATGGTGCCGATGCCCTGCGGTTTGCCATCATGCGCACCGCCCCGCTCGGATCTGACATTCGCTTCGAAATTACGAATGAAGGCGGCAAAGATGTATACCCTCAGGTTGTCGAAGGTCGCAATTTCGCGAACAAACTCTGGAACGCCGTTCGCTATCGTCAGATGCAGTCGGAGGCAGGTGAACTCGACGCCACAAAGCTCTCGATTTACTCCATCGATATTCTCGCAAAGCTCGACAAGCTGGCTGACGACATGGCGGCGGCCTACGAAGACTATCGTTTCAACGAATTGGCCCAGCTGCTCTATGACTTTTTCTGGAGTAACTATTGCGACTGGTATCTCGAATCCTCGAAGAGCGCCCTTTCAGAAGATGCGGACGACGACCTGAGAAAGTCGACACTCGCAACAATGGACGAAGTCCTGAAGCGCTTTCTCCTCTTCCTCCACCCGTACATGCCACACATCACGGAAGAATTGTGGGAGAATCTCGGTTTTCGCAATGAGGGCGATCCGGAATTTCTCATGCAGACTCCATTGCTCACCGAGCCATGTCTCGCTGGTGTTGACGCCTCCGAAGTTTCTGTTGCACAGGATCAGGTCAAAGCGATCTACGAAGCAGTCGGTCGTGCTCGGAACCTCAAAGCCGAGTATGGTCTTGCTGGCAACAAGCAGGTGAAATTCATCATCGACCCGGAAGGCACCGAACTTTCCGAAGCTGACGTATTCCGCCAGCTGGTGGGAGCGAGCGAGATCTCGATTGAGCCAGGCTACGAGGCAGAGACAGGCGTTCCTACCGCTTTGACACCCGTCGGAAAAATCTACCTTCCGCTCGATGGCCTCATCGATCTCGATGCCGAACGCAACCGTCTTGGCAGGGAACTGACCAAAGCGGAAGATGAACTGAAGAAGGTAAACGCAAAGCTCACGAACGAAAATTTCGTCACTCGTGCTCCCGAATCAGTTGTCACCGAAATGCGGGAACGCCAGGAGCATTGGCAGGAGCGCGTCGATGAACTCGGTCGCATGATCGAGAACCTCGGTAACTGACAAGAGTTTCCGAAATCGCTTTCAGCAGAAAAATTGCTTCACCAAGCTAAAACGTCGTGGATTCTGCAATTCCATGAAGGCTCTGCTCCCTCTTGTTCTTGCGTCAAATCTCTGCTCCTGTGAGACCCTGCCGGACCGAAGTGCTCTATCCCATGGGACGCTAACAAGCAAGTTGTTCGCTGAGCCTGACGCGCTACCATCCCAAATGGAATTCGGACTTGCTGACAAAGGTGTCGTCGTTCTCGCCTCCAGCGGAGGAATCGGTCGCGGCGTGGCCACGGAATTTGCCCGCGAAGGCGCGCGAGTAATGCTCTTTTCCAGGTCGGAGGAAAAACTATCCGAAACTGCGGACGCCATTGCGGAAGAAACCGGAAATCGCCCGCTTTTTACCGTAGGCAGCATCACCAACAAGGATGACGTCGAGAGTGCGATCAATCGAGCCGCATCCGAGTTCGGAAATCTCTGGGCGCTTTTCAACAATACCGGCGGCCCACCTGCTGGAACCTTCGAACAGTTCGACGACGAAGCGTGGCAGTCAGCTTTTGAGGTAACCATGCTAGGCTATGTTCGCGCGATTCGGGCAGCCTTGCCTCACATGAAAAAGGGGGGCGGAGGACGAATTGTTAGCAATACATCAGTCTCCACCAAGCAGGCGATCGACGGCCTCCTTCTGTCCAACGTATTCCGCTCGGGACTCGTCGGCCTCGGAAAATCCCTCGCCCGTGAAGTCGGCCCCGATGGAATTCTCGTGAACACAGTCGGCCCCGGCCGAATCGACACCGATCGCATTGAGCAACTCGACACAATCTGGGCAGGACAGAAAGGAATTTCGATCGAGCAACAGCGCAGCGAATCCCAGGCGTCGATCCCCCTCCAACGCTACGGGACGCCATCCGACTTTGGCCGCATCGTTACCTTTCTCAGTTCCGAAGCCAATGCCTATCTTACCGGCCAGAACGTCCTCATCGACGGTGCCATGGTCGAGGCTTATTGACTTCAATGGGGCAAACCTAACCTTGTTGAGTCGACCACCTGACCCTCCCAGGTCCCTGATTCAACCCTGTTCGATAGTGAGTTTTTGACAAAACTTCCCAAGGATGGCGAGTTTGCCTCGTCCCTCGTGTAGTTACGGAATCCCGGAAGGGGCTGGTTTCAAATTTCATCATGGGGATCTAGCTATTTTCTAAAAACTATGCATAACTTTATTCATGAGGGCTTTTTTACTCACTGCTTTGTGTTTTGGCCTCTCAACGCTGAGTGCTGCAGATGTGGAAGTAGCGGTTGATGGGGTTGATGCTGTAAAAGGGACTCTACTCGTCGGGTTTTTCGACAACGCGGACGATTTCCAAATTCCGGGTAAAGAAGTTGAAGGCTCTCCCGAGATCGAGGTGACCGAGGCCGGACGCATCGTCTGTACGATGAAGGACCTCAAGCCAGGGGTCTACGCAGTCGCCGTGATCTGGGACCTGAACAACAATGGCATTCTCGATACGGGAGCTTTCAAAAGACCGAAAGAAGCCTACGGTTTTTCTCTCAACCCGAAGGTCAACTTCAATGCGCCAAAATTCGAAGATTGCACCTTTGCCGTTACGGAAGCCGGCGGCAAACTTCAGGTGACTTTGCTGAAATAGACCGACAAATCATACCATTGCCGGAGTCTCGGCCATGGACGCCTTGTCCTGCAT
>JAKMGR010000552.1 GCA_022424805.1 Verrucomicrobiales bacterium | reverse complement strand
ACCGAAGAAACACCTGCTGCAGAGGCAGCCCCGGAAGAGGCTCCTGCCGTTTCTGAAGAAGCTGCTCCAGCTGCGCCTGCGGAGGGCGCGCCTGCAGGAGAAGGTGCTGAGGATAAGAAAGAAAAAGAGAAGCCTCGCACGGCTGAGGACATCTTTCTTGAGCTTGAGGGCGCCGAAGGTGCCGAGACTCCCAAGGTTCTCAAGGCGAAGGGATCCAAGAATATCAGCGTGGGAATTGTTCACGTTTCTGCTTCTTTCAATAATACTATCGTCACGGTTGCTGACCCGAAAGGGGATGTGATTGGTTGGTCCAGTGCTGGAAAGATGGGCTTCCGCGGCTCTCGTAAGACCACGGCCTACGCATCACAGCTCGTTGCGCAGGATGCCTGCCGTCAGGCAATGTCACACGGCCTCAAGCAGGCCGAAGTTCGCGTGAAAGGACCTGGTGCCGGTCGCGAATCTGCCGTTCGTGCTGTTCAGGGACTGGGCATCGAAGTAACCTCGATCAAGGATGTGACTCCGGTCCCTCACAATGGATGTCGCCCCAAGAAGGCTCGCCGCGTTTAATTTCAGCTTTTACTTTTTCTCGATCATGGCAAGACAAACTGGCCCAACCGACCGAATCAGTCGCCGTTACGGAGTTCCCCTCTTCGGACCTTCCAAGGCTCTGGAGCGGCGCCCTTACCCTCCCGGACAGCACGGTGCCCGTGGAGCACGACGTAAACACAGCGATTACTCGATCGCTCTTGGTGAAAAGCAAAAGCTTCGCCTTCAGTATGGAGTGATGGAGAAGCAGTTTCGCCGCTACTTTGCTGAAGCGCAGCGTCGCCGCGGCATTACTGGAGATATCCTTGTTCAGCTTCTAGAGACTCGTCTCGACAATGTTGTTTATCGTCTTGGCCTCGGCAACACGCGCCGCGCAGCTCGTCAATTTGTGAACCACGGTCATGTTCTCGTGAATGGTCGCCGTGTTGATATTCCGTCTTACTGCGTCAAGGCAGGGGATAAGATTGAGGTTGCCGCAGCACAGCGTTCTCAGCAGCTTGGACTTCGTGCCGTCGATCTCACAACAGCCCGCCCTGTCTTGGATTGGCTGACATTCGACAGCGAGAGTCTTTCCGGCACGGTCGACCGCTTCCCGGAAGCCGACGAGATCGATACGATGGTTAACGTCCAGCTGGTCGTTGAGCTTTACTCACGTTGATTTCAACAGCTTTTTCCGCAACGATGTGGCCTTCGGCGTTTCTGTAATGTCCGAATGTCACATTTTTGTTTTTAGGGAAAAAGCCCTTTTGGTTTCTCCCGGTTCCCGCTACCATTTCCATCCTTCCTTCTGATACTGAATCCATCACCACTGAAAAACATGAAGCTTGGCAGATTCTTTTTTACTCTCCTTCTCCTTTCCAGTTTCACTTTTGCCAGCGCGGTTAACGCGCAGGACCCCGATGCTGAAAAAGCACGTGAACTCCTGGAAAAATACAAAGCGTCTCTCGTTGTGATTACTGCGAAGGGAAAACTGATTGCGACAACCTCCGGTGATCCGCTTCCTGATCGCGAGCAGCAGCGCCGCACGCTCGGCGTTACAATCGGGGATGACGGGCTGGTCGTCGTTTCCAATTCCGCGATTGATGCCAGTCTCGGCCTTACTGGTCAGCAGGCGAAGATGGAAAACAAGGTGGTTACCATCAAGACGGCTAAATCTGAGTTCACCGATGTTGAGATCAGCTATGGTGACTCCACTTTGCTTCACGGGAAAGTGGTTCGTCAGGACCCCGAGGCAGACATCGCCTTCATCATGCCTGACGGAGCTGAGGCGAAAGCGATTAACAAGACTTTTTCTTGGGTAGATCTTGCACAATTTGCAGCCACAGCGCAAGAAGGCGACAAAGTTGTCGCACTGTCCCGATCATCCGCTGTCTACGGCTACATGCCAACGGTGGTTATGGGCCGTGTCACTGGCGTTTATAAAGGTGATCGCACTTTCTTCGTCACCAGTGCAGGAACTGCACAGGGCATCCCCGTTTTCACCCTCGAAGGAAAGCCCGTGGGCCTCACTGTCGTGCGAATTATCGATGGCAGTCCTTCCGGAGTTCTCGGAACGCTTTCCGCTGGCTCCATTCAGGTGATGGCGAATCTGGCTCGTGAAGCCGCGAAGTAAATTTCTCCTCCGAAACTCCTCTATATGCCGGTTGCTCTTTCGTGAGTAACCGGCTTTTTTGTATCCTGACATATGGAAAACGAAGCATACCAATCCTTGCTCGAACTTAGCCGAGAGACAAAACTTGTTGGCGATACACAATCACTTCTGGGCTGGGATCAGGAAGTAATCATGCCAGCCAAAGGTGTCGAATACCGAGGACAACAAATGGCGTGGTTCAGCGGTTGGCTTCATGAGAAATTGACGGATCCCGAGGTTGGAGATTGGATTTCCAGTGCTGAGTCGGCTGCGAAACAGGGCGGTGCTGGTGAGGAAGCGCAGGCAAACCTGCGTGAGTGGCGGCATGGGTATGATCGGGCCACGAATGTTCCCAAGCGGCTCGTTGAGGAAATGGCGGAGGTACAGGTGCTGGCAAAATCGGCCTGGGCCGAAGCCAGGGAAAAATCGGATTTCTCTCTGTTTTCTGCCTCACTACAGAACTTGATCAATCTCTGTCGTGAAGAGGCTGAATGCCACGGCTATGAAGAGACTCTTTACGATGCCTTGCTCGATAAATTCGAAAGGGGAGCGACGACTCGTCGACTTGATGAAACACTGGGGGGGCTCCGAGATCTCCTCGTGCCGATTGTCGAAGAAGCGACGGCGAAAGGCGGCTTTGATGATTCCAGGCTCGCGGGAGAGTATCCCATCGCAAAACAGGAAGCCTTCAATCAAGAGGTGGCTGAGGCAATGGGTTTCGATTTCGAGGCCGGACGAATCGACACAGCAGTTCATCCCTTTTGTTCAGGAATGGCGCCGTTTGATACGCGGCTGACGACTCGCTACGACGAAGCTGATTTTCGTAGTTCTCTTTTCGGGGTTCTCCATGAGGCTGGGCATGGGCTCTACGAGCAGGGATTGAACCCCAACCACCACGGTCAGCCAATCGGCAGTGCTGTTTCTCTCGGCGTTCACGAGTCGCAGTCCCGGCTCTGGGAAAATCACGTCGGCCGAAGCCGGGCGTTCTGGGAGAAATGGTTGCCGCGAGCGCAGCATTATTTCCCACATCTCGCTTCGATCAGTGTAGATGAAATGTTCGATGCGGTGAATCAGGCGAATATGAGTTTCATTCGTGTCGAATCTGACGAAGTCACCTACGACCTGCATATTCTGCTGCGATACGAAATAGAAAAAGCGATTTTTACTGGCGATATTGAGGTCGAAGATGTTCCTGGCGAGTGGAACCGTAAGTTTGAAGAATTCTTTGGCCTTGCCGTTGATAAAGACTCCAACGGATGCCTTCAGGATATTCACTGGAGCATGGGAATCTTCGGCTACTTCCCGACCTACAGTCTCGGGAACATCAATGCCGCTCACCTTGCCGCTGCCGCTCGATCTGATTCTGCAATCGCGAGTGGAATGGATCAGGGTGATTTTTCTGGGCTACTGGACTGGATGCGGACTCGCATTCATGCTCGCGGCAGCATCCTCCTTCCCGACGACCTCATTACCGAAGCAGCAGGTAGACCGGCTGATGCAGAAAGTCTCGCCAGACATCTGCGGGAGCGGTA
>JAKMGR010000491.1 GCA_022424805.1 Verrucomicrobiales bacterium | reverse complement strand
ACATAACACCGTTATTCAGCTCAAGCAGATGGAACACGAATGCGCTTCGCTCACGCGAATGAAGCGTGCATTTCCGCGAATCGGTGTGGGCACTCGTGAGAATTCCATTCCATTCTTTTTCATTCGTGGCTTACCTCGAATTCTGAGAATGTAGATTCACAACCTACAAAAATGGCTGACAACAATCCCCGCCCCTTCAACGTCTATCTCGCGAGTGAGGCCGCTGCCTCTCTCGACAGCTTTGAATGCATCCCGGAAATCAGTGCCGAAGCAACGTCGGACAGACTTCACCTGAAATATGCGTGGCAGCGGAGGTTGCACGGCAGCCTCGACAATTTCTCTGACATCGCTCCCGGATTATTCCTTGCCGGCGGAGTCGCCCTCATCGCCACCTACGTCGCGGAATGGGTCCGCACAAGCGTGATGGGATTTGATCGCAGCCCGATCAGTCCGATTCTCATGACCGTCATCCTAGGCCTGCTCCTTCGAAACCTGATCGGTCTTCCGAAGCGTTACCGCGACGGGCTCATTTGGTGTACGAAACGGATTCTGCGCGTCGGCGTCGCTCTGCTCGGCCTGGGCCTCAGTCTGCTCGCGATTGGTTTTGTGGCAGCGCCCCTGGTAGGCGCTGCGAGCATCGGTTTGATCCACCTTTTTGTGAAATGAGAATTGTCGCGTCCCTTCTTGCCATCAGCCTCGTCATTTCCCTCGCTGCCGGGCAAGATTCGACAGAGCCAGCTGCGATTCGGCAAAGCGGAAAAATTGCTGCCGGGACGAAATGGGAAACCAACTACTACTCGATTGATTCCGGAAACGAAGGGCCGACCGTCCTTGTCGTGGGCGGGATGCACGGCAACGAGCCTGCCGGATCCCTCGCTGCGCAACAGATTCGGCACTGGCCGATAGTGAAGGGCAAGCTGGTGGTGATACCGCGCTCGAATGTGCTCGCGCTCGATGCAAAAACTCGCCTCACTCCCGGCGAGCCGAAAGAATCCGGAAACCTGAACCGTAATTTCCCGATTCCTCCATCTGCGAAGACCGCCGTGCCGCGCGGAAAGCTCGCCATAGCCCTCTGGAAATTTGCCGGAAAACTCCGGCCGGATTGGGTCATCGATCTGCACGAAGGTTTTGAGTTCAACGTTTCCCACGCTCCACCCGAGGGGAAGAAAAAGTCAGTGGGGTCGACCGTGATCTACGAGGGCGGGGAAAAGATGGACCCGCTCGCCGAGAGCATAATCGAGGCCGCCAATACGACGGTGACCGATCCTGACAAACGCTTCACCCTCCTGAGACGCGGCCCCGTTGTCACCGGACTGGCACAGAGCTGCATTCAGGTTCTCGGAGCGGAAGCGCTCATTCTCGAGACGACATACAAAGAGCAACCTCTCTCGCTCCGCACCCGGCAACACCGCCTCATGGCCAACGTGCTGCTGAACCATATCGGCCTGATTGATCGTGATTGTCAGAACTTGTTCGCCGCAGAAAATTCTTCCGACCGCATTCTGGTTGGCAAGTTCGATGGCCGGGGCGTCGGCGGCGACAACGCTTCGAACATCAACAAGATCATCACTCGCTCTGCCGACATGGGCGTCCATCACCTCGGTCCTGCCGACATGCGGCCCGAAGTCCTGAAGCAGTTCGATGTTGTTTTATTTCCCGGTGGAAGCGGGTCCAAGCAAGCCGGCGCGATTGGAGAAGAGGGGCGAGCAGCGGTTCGCAATTTCATTGAAGATGGAGGCGGCTATCTCGGAGTATGCGCTGGTGCCTACCTCTGCTCCTCTCACTACAGCTGGTCGTTGAACCTGATCGATTCGAGCGTCTTTACCGGCTCAAGAGAAATCCCCGGCGTTGGAAAAAAGAACATGTGGTATCGCGGCAAAACGGCCGACATCGATATCGAGCTGACATCCCAAGGGAAGGGGCTATTTCCCGATATCAATCCGGAGTTCGTGGTGCGCTACCACAACGGACCTATCATTTCCCCGAAGGGTCTCGATGATCTGGAAGACTACGAAGTGCTGGCCTGGTTTCGGTCGGAGACTTTTCTCTGGGAACCGCAAAAGGGAACGATGATCAACACCCCGGCCATCGTATCGGGCTCTTTCGGAAAGGGCCGCGTTATCTCTGTCAGCCCTCATCCAGAAGCTACCGAGTCGCTTCATTCCATCATCGAAAACTCGATCCGCTGGGTCGCGGGTGAGTGATCCCCTACTCGCGGACCTGATTCAACATCCACTGGAACAATTCCGGATTCGCATAAGTTTGCGTGAAAGAGTCGTGTCCCACATCCGTATATTTCGTCAGTCTAGCTTTGCCTCCTGCCGCATTTACGGCGTCGACCATTTCAATGGATCGCCGCACCGGCACGATATTGTCGGCTTCCCCGTGAAATGCCCAGACTGGCAGATCACCAATTTGCTTTCCCCACTTGGGATCACCGCCTCCACAAATTGGCACAGCGGCAGCGAAGCGATCGGAATGCTCGGCAATGCAGGCCCACGTTCCATACCCGCCCATACTGAGTCCTGTCAGATACACACGAGCCGGATCGATTCGGTAATTTTCGAGGAGATGGTCGAGCAACAATATGAGATCGTGGGGACGCCAGCATTGCTGCCACGGATATTTCGCGAGAGCTTGTGGTGATACGACGATAAAATCGAAATCATCTTTGTCATCGAGAACCGGCGGAAGCCCGTTCGCTTTCACCTGCTCAACTTCTCTCCCTCTACGACTACTGCCATGCAGATATATGATGAGAGGCCGCTTTTCTTTGCTCTCAGCATATCGCTCGGGCAGATACAACCAGAATTTGTCGTTCAAATTATCCGTCTTTGCCGCGACAGCAGCGGGTAAAGCCTTCACCGTTTGGCGTGGAGTTTCAGCAACATCGCCATCCTGAGCCACGCAGTCAGCTGATAGCAAAGCGAGAACGATGATCCGGAAAATCCGGCAAAGCGGAAGAGTCGTGACAACTGCCATGGGGC
>JAKMGR010000489.1 GCA_022424805.1 Verrucomicrobiales bacterium | reverse complement strand
TGTTCCCCAGGGAGGATCTGGTGAGTATGTCCCCCTTGAGTTGCCTCCGCTCGATTCTCAGGAGCCTGAAGTTGCTGAGCCTGAGATCGCTGAGCCAGCGCTGGAATCCAATTTTATTGCCGAATCTGCCGCTGCGCAGGAAATGGCACCTGCAGTTTGCGAAGAAATGGCCGTGCCCGCTATGGCGGAAGCTGATCTCCACGAGGGATCGATTGAAAATATGCTTTCGGAACAGCGAGGAGCTCCTGCGACGGAGCCTTCGTACGAGCATATGGAAACCACGCTAATTGCCCCTTCCGGTGAGTCTCAGCCCACGACGGAACTTCCGGCGCAAGCGCCTCCGACAGAGCAGGCAACCCCTGCTGGTGCGACGGAGCAGGTCAAGTCAGAGCGAGACATTCTCGATGAAATGTTTGGCAGCGCGCCGAAAGAGGAAGGGACGAGAAATGCCACCAAAATCATGATTTCGGTCATGGTAGCTGTTGCACTGCTTGCCATCGGATTCGTCTGCGTTGGAATCTGGGTATTTGGTGGAGGAATGAATCCCTCACACGGACAGGGCGAATCGCCAGCAGCGCCTGCCGCCGCGAATAGTAAGTCCGGCGCCAAGGCTGCAGCTGAGAAGAGTAACGTTAACAATGCTGCTATTCCCGAGCCATCGATCGACGATGCTCCAGCTGTCATTGATCCGGTAGCACAAGAGCGTGTTGAGGATACGAATTCTTCTGCCAGCACGGTGACCTTGCCGGGTGCGATGGATCAACCCGTGCGAATCGTTGATTCCTCTGGCAGTGCCTCTCGCCCCGCCGATATGACTGCGATACAGGCCGTTGAATCTTCGATCGGCGATGATCCTTCAGCGATTTCGGATCAGCCAGCACTCACGATCGACGAGCGCGTTCAGCAGATTGTGAACGGAGAAAATGGAGGTACGGGAGCGACGCTCATCGGAGGATCCGGGAACCCGCCGGCAGATCCAATCGAGAGTGCTCTAGCGGATTTCGGCAGCAACACAGAGGAGCAGGCCCGCGACAAGATCGATGCGCTTGCCAACGACTCTGCTGCTCGAATTACCGGCGAAAAACCTGAAGGTGCTCAGGCTGCTGTGCCGGTAGAAAATTACAATCCCCCAGCAAGCTTCCCCGCTCCGGAAGAGGGGCTTGGGCGTACACACGATCTTCTCGACGCCTTTCTTCGTGCCCCCGACTGGGAGACTCGCGTGAAATACGTTTACCGCGGAGAGTCCCTCCGTCCTGCGATGGAGGAATACTACAAGAAGTATGACATGGTGAACTACAGCCGTTATTCCAAGCTGCTCTTCCAGATGGAAGCGGATAAGGAACTTGGCGGTCCCTACTGGGTATATCTCGTTTCCACAAGCGACACCGAGCAGGGATTTCCCCTAATCATTCGCGAGGAAGATGGCTTATTGAAGGTCGACTGGGAGAGCTTTTCCGAATTCGAAGATCGCCACTTCGTTCAGTTCCAGCGTGGCGCGATTGCAAGTCCCCGCCCCTTCCGACTTGTCGTGGAGCGTGTGTCTGACTACTACGGATCGGATCGAGACGGTTTTGAAACACTAGATGACTACTACGTTTACCAGGTAAATCCTCCCTACGGAGATCTCAACGAATTCTCAGATTATGCCTTTGTGAAAATGGACTCGGAAAGCGCAAAGAGACTCGATGAAGTAGTGGGCCTTGGTGAACAACCGCTCGCAGTGATCGTTACGATCTCGCAGGAGGCGTTTCCGCATGGCGTGAAGCACCTCGTGATTACCGATTACGTGACGGAGGGCTGGTTCCGCTAGGTTTCAGCCCTGCGGTCCTGCGAAAATGGAACGCGAAATTGATCGCTTCGTCCGATATCTTGCTGTCGAAAAAGGCCTTTCCGATAACTACCAGTTGTCGGTCCGTCGTTCGCTTGAGACTTTCGAGGATTGGCTCGAAGAGGAGCACGGGGTCGATGATCCTTCCCGTGTAAAACTCGATCACCTGACCGGTTTTCTCGCTTCGAGAAAGCTCCACGATCGCTTGGCTGCCTCCAGTTTGCGGGT
>JAKMGR010000484.1 GCA_022424805.1 Verrucomicrobiales bacterium | reverse complement strand
CTCCTATGGGCATCGCAATCGGTGTGACAAAGCGGGTCGCACCTGCGGCAGAGCGAGTTGCTGGTGCTTTTTTAGGACCGGACTTGTCGCCGGTGGCTTCTCCGAGTTTCGACATGGCAGCCGCTTTCAAGCCCTCCATTTTTCTGCGATTTTCCGGGGTGTCGATTCCGGTCATGTCGACTTCCGATTTTTTGTCGTCAAAGGCATGCTGCGCTTCTTTGACGAGGTCGCTCGGATTCTGTTTCATGCTTTCGACTACGCCTTCGGGGTCCTCTTTAGCCCGTCGGAACAGATTCTGCATACTCGGATTGTTGATCACGTTCCGTGCTTTTTCTTCCAGATTCTCGGCGGCTTTTTCTTGCCCGATCGCAGGGCTGGTGGCGCAGCCAAACAGGAGCAAGTGGATGAGAAAGGTTTGTTTCTTCATGATGTGCTTAGGTGGGCGGGAATGAGGTTTATTTGCCGCGATTAAATGGCATTCCCAATACAGGGAATGCATTGCCAACATCAGGAATGATGACGACAACGTTGCCTTCGAGGCGGCTGAATTGCGACTTCGTGTCGAAAGTGAGCGTGTCTCCGGACATGGTGAACTGAGGCTGCTCGATCCGTGCGGGGGTTTTGCTCTGCAATGTTTGGGTCGTGAGATCGTAGGCGGCTTCGTCCATGCGGATGGTCGTGTCGACTTCTCCTTCAGCATTGTAGACGGAGATCACGAGATTGATCAATTCAAGGTATTGATCGTTGATTCGAGTGATCGAGTTGGCTGTCATCACCGACTTGAGCGTATCTTCCTCGTAGGAGGGGATCGATACATCAGCGAACTCCCGACCGATAGGAAAAGCGGAGGTGATCTCTGTGGGAAGGGCACTCCCGATGGCTTGGCGAGCTTTTTTTCCCGCCTCGCTTCGTCGTTTTTTATCCTCATCCGATACGGAGGACTTGGCCTTCCTTTCTTCGTCCTGCGCAGGCAGGGGCTCTACGATCGCACTCGATGCGACGAGGAGGCCAGCCAGGCACCAGGGGATGAGAGATAGGCGATTCATAAAGGGGGGGTCAGGAGATGGGATTCTCACGGACAACGCGGTAGACGGCAGAAAGCTGGTTGAGAACGGAGCCAAGTTTTTCGAGCGGAACCTGGTTGGGTCCATCGCTGAGGGCTTCAGCGGGATGGGGATGGGTTTCCATGAAAACACCGTCACATCCAGCAGCGACCGCAGCTCTTGCAAGGACGGGGGCGAGATATCCATCGCCTCCGCTGGAATTGCCTTCCCCGCCGGGACGCTGCACCGAATGGGTCGCGTCAAAGACGACGCGGACTCCTGTTTCCTGCATCCAGGGGATCGATCTCATATCGGCTACGAGGGCATTGTATCCGAAGCTGCTGCCGCGTTCGGTCATAAAGTAATTTCTGCATCCGAAAGCATCGAGTTTGTCGGATATATTTGTAACGTCCCAGGGGGCGAGAAATTGGCCTTTTTTCACATTAACGACCCGACCCGTTTTCGCAGCCGCTTCGAGCAGGTCGGTTTGCCGGCAGAGAAAAGCTGGGATTTGAATCACATCGATGAAGTCTCCGGCGATGCGGGCCTCTTCGGCAGTGTGAACATCTGTCGTGACTGGCACTCCCAGATCCTCTCCGATTCGATGGAGAAGGCGGCAGCCGGGCTCACAACCTGGACCGCGGAAGGAACTCACGGCGCTGCGATTTGCCTTGTCGTAACTGGCTTTGAAAACCATGTCGACATCGGCTTTGTCGGCAATTGCCTTGATCTTTGGTGCGAGATCGAGGAGGAATTCCTCTGATTCGATCACACAAGGCCCAAGGATGAAAAGTGGTCGTTCGCCGCCGAGCTCGAATTTGCCGACGGGAACAGGTGGGGCGGGGGAGTCTGACATGTGGCTGGCGATCATCATAACCCTGCGTCGCGGCCGTCGCAAGCAGGTTGAGGAAAGTCCGACATCGTTTTTTAGTGCGTCTTCGCCGCGGATTTTGTTCTGGCGGGATAGATAAGTCAATTTCAGTCAGAATTCAGACCGGAAAAGGCTGGACCTTGGCGGTGCTCCCGATACACTGTCGCGTTTTAGCACCGGGGGAATCTTGCGCAAGGTTTTCCCGCGAAGCGGAATGGAAGAATCGATGCCACAGTCTCCTGTTGTCAATCAGTGTCCCGATTGCAGTCAGTCAATCGATGTCACTACCCTTGCGCCGTTTTCGAAAGTGGTATGCCCACACTGTGGTTCGAGCGTTCGAGTTCGTACTAGCATGGGAAAATACCAGATCACCGGCGTGCTGGGTGCGGGAGGAATGAGTCAGGTTTTCCGTGCGATGGACATGCACCTCCAGCGGGAGGTGGCATTGAAAATCCTTCACCAGACTTTAAGTCAGGACAGCGCACTCACGGCGATGTTCGAACGGGAGGCAAAGCTGACCGCTTCGATTCTGCACCCCAACGTAGTCAAGGTCTATACCGTCGGGCAGGATCAGGGATACTTTTTTATCGCGATGGAGCTTGTCGATGCGACGAGCCTCGAAGAAATCATCGCGCAGGACGGGGCTTTGAATGAGGAAAAAGTCCTCAGCATCGCGAATGATGTGACGAAGGGACTCAAGGCTGCTCACGAAGAGGATTTGATTCACCGTGATATCAAACCGGGCAACATGCTGGTGACGTCCGACGGCACCTCCAAACTCGTGGATTTCGGCCTCGCCGTGCAGCAGGGGGGCGTCGATGAATCGGAGGAACTCTGGGCTACTCCATTTTATGTTCCCCCGGAAAAGCTGGAAGGCGAGGTGGATACCTACCTGGGTGATATCTACAGTCTCGGGGCAACACTATATCATGCGCTCGCTGGCAAGCCGCCTTTCGAAGCAAACACTTCCTCGCTCGAAGAGTTGAAGGTTATCAAAAAGAACGAGGTCGATCTCAAAAGCGAGGCTCCGGAAGTGACCAAGCCAACATTGAAATTGATCAGC
>JAKMGR010000520.1 GCA_022424805.1 Verrucomicrobiales bacterium | reverse complement strand
AGGCGCTCAAGGAGGCGAACTACCACACCGCACATATCGGCAAATGGCATTTGAGTCCCTCTGGCGCGCGCTTTACAGAGGGCGACACGAAGTATCACGCAGAAAATCAAGGCTTTGATTTTGTCATCGGAGGCGCGCACCGGCCGGGGCCACCCGACTACTACTCGCCCTTTGCACGTAAGGGATCCGGCATCCGGAACTTGAAACCAGGTCCAGAAGGCGAGTACCTGAATGAACGATTGGCGGAGGAGTCCATCAAGTGGATTGAATCGGTCAAGGATTCCCACCAGCCCTTCTACTTGAACTTCTGGCACTACGCGGTACACGGTCCGATCATTCCTAAGAAAGACCTGTTGCCCAAATACAACAAACGCAGAGACCCAAAGGCCGATCAACGCTGTCCCGAGATGGCCACCATGCTCGACAGCATGGACAACAGCATCGGCATGTTACTCGACTGGCTAGACAAGCCGGCCAATCGTCAGCTGAAGGAAAACACCCTGATCATCCTGACCTCCGACAACGGCGGCGTGATTCACAATCAGGTGGACGGCAATCCCTGGACATCGAACCGCCCTCTGCGCGGCGGCAAGGCCAATACCTATGAAGGCGGCGTGCGGGAGCCGTGGATTGTCCGCTGGCCCGGAAAGATCCAGCCAGGAACTGTATGCCACGATCCGGTTCAATCCACCGACATCTATCCGACGGTGTTGGAGGCTGCCGGAGTGATGCCCCGAGACGGCATACCACTGGACGGGAAGAGCATTGTTCCCCTGCTGCACGGTAATGCGATGAAACGACGTCCCATCTTCACCCACTTCCCGCACAACATGGGCGCGCTATGCGCGCCTTCGACCAGCGTGCGACTCGGGGACTGGAAACTCATTCGTTTCTTCCACGCCGGAAAGGATGCTGCCTCGCATGCCTACGAACTTTTCGATCTGAAACGTGATCCCTTCGAGGCGATCAATCTGGCGGACCACTTCCCGGAAAAAGTTCGGGAGCTTGATCGTTTGATTGAAACCTTCCTTGGCGACACGGATGCTCTTGTTCCGTTTCGTAATCCTGATTTTGTAGGAGACCCGCAGGCGATGCGCACCGGGCAGTCTCTCAGCAAAGCTCCAAAACGACCTCGGGCGCTTCGCTTGAATGTCCCCCCAATCAAGACCGACAAGGCGGGCAATCGCCTGATCCAGCTGACAGATCATGAGGGCGCCTCTCGCCGCACGCATGCGATGGTGCTGGAAGGGTCGGAATGGGTTCGGGTCAACAACAACTCCGACGGAAGCGTGGAACTGCGCTGGGACGCGGCGTCAAACAATGGAACTGCTAGGATCCTGTTTGGCTGGAAAGGCGGAGCCATTCCCCAAGAGATCAATTTGGCCACGATTCCCGCCTGTGTGCTGGAGCTCAGCCGGAATGGCTCCGAGGTCTCACATGAGTACGTGATGTTGGCGTCAAGGTCAGTCAATCAAGCCGCTTCGCAATCGCCCGCGCCTGGGACCCGCTCGCAGGAACAGTTTTTCAAGAGTCGGGATCGGAATGGTGACGGAGCGATCACGCTGGAAGAATTCATTGGTAACCCAAAGGGGCGCAACGTGCCCGCCCTAACCAAGCGATTCAAGAACATCGATTCAAATGGCGACGGCAAGCTACACCTGAGCGAATTGAAGAAGCAAACAGAATGAAACCAGCACTCCTCTCGGTCGCAATCGTCCTGCTCTTGATTGCCTTCACGCCTGTTCGCCGACTCGAAGCAAAATCTCCCAATATCTTGTTCTGCATGGCGGACGACTGGGGTTGGCCACATGCCGGGGTTTATGGCGATCAGGTGATCAAGACACCGACTTTTGATCGACTGGCGAAAGAAGGGCTTCTCTTCGAACGCGCCTTTGTCTCTAGCCCCTCCTGCAGTCCCTGTCGCAACTCGATCCTGACCGGTCAGCAGTTCTACCGCCTGGAATCTGGGGCGAATCTCTGGAGCACTCTGGATGTCAGTTATCCGAACTTTATGTTCCTGATGAGAGAAGCCGGTTATGAAATCGGCCATTGGCGCAAAGCGTGGGGGCCCGGTTCATTCAGGCCCGGCAGCTATACGGAGGACCCCGGCGGTCCCGCGAGTACATTCGACGAATTCATGCAGCAACGTGACCAGGGCAAGCCCTTTTGTTTTTGGTTCGGCACCAGTGATCCGCATCGCCCCTACGTCAAAGACAGCGGTGCGAAAAGCGGAATCCAAGTCGACAAGGTGCAGGTCCCAGCATTCTATCCGGACACTTCCGAGATTCGCAGCGACATTGCGGATTACTATTTTGAAGTTCAGCGCTGGGACCGCGACGTGGGCAAGGCCATCAAGCTACTGGAAGCTGCCAACGAACTCGACAACACGGTCATCGTTATGACCGGCGATCACGGCATGCCCTTTCCCCGCTGCAAAGCGAACCTCTACGACTGGGGCACTCGTGTACCACTGGCGATTCGCTGGGGCCAGCAAGTGAAATCACCGCGGACCGTCGACAAACTGGTTTCATTAACCGACCTAGCTCCGACATTTCTGGAAGTCGCTGGCGCCAAGATACCCGAGGAAATGACGGGGCACTCACTGCTCCCGATTCTCAAGAATCAGCCGGTAGGACGCAACGACTTCCGGCGTGACTTCGTCGTCTTTGGGCGCGAACGTCACGTCCCCGC
>JAKMGR010000455.1 GCA_022424805.1 Verrucomicrobiales bacterium | reverse complement strand
CTCCGAACTGGTGCGACAGTTCGTGTGCAGAACTGAAATTGCATTTTGCCAGAGAATCTCGAGTTCCTACTTTTGGCGGTAGGCCGCAAACCGCTCGTTCTGCAAGCTTCAGGAGTGAGTCCGAATTCAGTTCCATTGAATCAGGTGCGATTTCCAGAATCGACAGACGAACCTCATCGATTCGATCCTCGCGGACTTCGTCTGTGTGGGTTGGCAGCCAAAACGTGGCGGTTTCCATCTGATTGAACTCGAGGGGATTCCATTCTCCTCGGCGGCCCCAATTTCTGAGGTCGACCAGATTAATCTGGATACGGCTGGAAAACGGAATGTGTTCTTCCCATAGAGTCAGCGCCTCCAGTATAGCGAGAGGATCTGAGGCTCCGTTGATCTCGATGAGGACGAGATCGCCATCCTCCTTCTGGGTGCTTCTACAGATGTCGGCAAGTTCATTGATACTCTCGCAGCAGGCACATCCTGCGGAAATCTCGGTTACGCTCGACGCCGAATCTCCCATCGAGGAAGCATCGATTCGCGCGTCGATAAAGTCATTTATTATGACGTCGCTGAAGATTCCACGGGATGCGAGACGTGAGACAAGGTTTCGCACCCTTGTCGTTTTTCCCGAAGCAAAAAACCCCGTAAACAGAATCAGAGGCTTCAACATTTACCTATAGAAATGCGCACGCATCAGAGGTCTCCTGGCGGACAGCCTGATGTCTTCCGGCATGCTGCACAGGTACAGAGATTTCCGATGTGAGTGATGATGAGGGCAATTCCGCCCAGCGTTGTTACGATGCTCGCTGGTGGAATGTGCAGGCCGATGGAGCCATCAGCTTTTGAAATCAGTGATGGGCAGCATAAATCTTCACAAGGAGCGTCCGGCATCTCCTCTCCGGCGACATAAACAAAGACTTCCTCATTCGACGCACTAGGAGCTGCCGGAGTCTCGATGTAGGGCAAAAAGGCCCCTGCGATGACCAGGCAGATACCGAAAATTCCGACGGCGACGATCCAGTTTCGGCGGTGGCGACGGTATCCCTTTGTCATCATGATAGTCGCGAGGGGTACGACGAAGAGGGCCATTCCCCAATGAGAAGCTGGATGGGACCAGATCTTTCCAAATGCAGGAAGAATGAGCAATAGCAGGGGAGTTACCGCACAGTGAATTGCACACAAAACCGATGCGAGAACCCCGAAGTGATCAGCGCGATGAGATGAGTCTGGGTTAGAGGAGGATCGAGCTAGGGAGACGGAGTTCACGTGCTGTTTGGTTTGGGGATGTATTATTGCATATTACTTGCATTAAAGTCCATTAATGCAAGTGATATGCAATAATAAATTTAACTGCGAAGAATTCAATCTCACAGGAAAGTGTGGCGGTCGAAGCACGAAGGATGACCAGAATTAGAGGGTGCTCCCTCTTACTTCATCGCTTCAATCCAATGCCGGGCGATCAGTTCGTGGCCTTGGGGCAGGGGGTGGACCCCGTCCCAGATCCAGTGTTCGGGGGAAATGCGAGCGGAAGCTTTGTCGAAAATTTCTTGAGTTGGAATGTGAACAGCTTCGAACTCCTTGGCGAGTTTGCGGACTACGGCAGCGAGTGATTTGGTTAGTGGGCCGCGGGCATTCCAGGCAGCTTCGCTACTGAGTTTGCCTGATCTGACCGCGAAGGGATCGAGCATGATGATCTTCAACTTCGGGTTTGCTTTGCGGCTCGCATTCAAGATCTCCCGGTAGTCGGCTTCGAAGGCGTCTGCCGTCACTCCTCGACCAGCGTCGTTGGTTCCGACCAGGATGGTCAGGACATCCGGCTTCATATCGATCGCATCTTTCTTCCACCGTTTTTTCAAGTCAGCGACCGTGTTTCCGCTGTGTCCTCGGTTGTAAAAGTCGAGTTTCGCCTCCGGCATGTCCGCGCCGAGTCTTGCTGCGATCAGGAACACAAAACTGTGTCCGAGGTAGTGGTTGCGATCTTTTTCGTTTCGCCCCCATTTCATATCGGTAATGGAATCGCCGATGAAAACGAGCCGACTCCCCGGCTCTAAGGTCGGGGGTTCATTTTCTTCCGCGTCAGAGACGAAAGAGATGCTACAGCAGAGAAGAATCAGGAGGTAGGCAGCTGTGGTGCGAGGTTTCAGCAGGTGAGATCGTATGGAGTGCATCGAAAAAGTGGTTTCGGGTTAGTGGCTTCACTGAGCCCATTCCGGAAAAGCTTCGGGATCGATCTGAAAAACGGTCGGGCCAAGCAACAGAAACACGCCGGTCACGACAACAATCGCGATCAGGTTGATGAAAATTCCGGCTTTCACCATGTCGGCAACGCGGAGTTTTCCACTGCTGAAAACGAGGGCGTTAGGTGGTGTTGCGACCGGCATCATGAATGCGCAGGACGCTGCGACCGTCGCTGGGATCATGAGAAAGAGCGGATGGATTTTCGCGGCCGTGGCGATCGACGCGAGGAGCGGCAGGATCATTTCCGTCGTCGCGGTGTTCGAGGTCAGCTCGGTGAGGAAGGTGATTCCTCCACAAAGTGAAGCGACGATTACCCAGGTCGGGGAATCCTCAAGCCCGGTAAAGTGGCCTCCAACCCATTCGGATAGGCCGGAAACCTGAAAGCCTTTTGCCAGAGCGAACCCGCCTCCAAAAAGCAGGATTATGTGCCAGGGAATCTTGGCGAAAACGGAACCATCGAGAAGAGTGTGGTGTGGGCCAGGATTGTCAGCAGTCTTCCGCGATGGAATGAGAAAAAGAGTAAGCGCCATCGTCACGGCGATGGTGCCATCGTCGATCAGTGATCCAAACGGAAGCAACCCGGACCATCCCGGCAGGGTGAAATCACCGAGAGTGAGATCGCGTCGGAAGACCCAGAGCAAAGCGGTGGTAGCGAAAACAATCGCAACGGCGATTTCCTCGAATTTCATGGGGCCGAGAGCCTCTTTTTCTTTCCGCAGAATCTCGGGTGCAATTTCAAGGTCGTTATCTGAACGAAACAGAACGCGAGTCAGCATCAGCCAGACGATGGAGAGTAGGATCAGGGAAAGAGGAAGCGCGAATATCATCCATTGTCCGAAGCTGATGTAGTAGCCGCTCTCCACCGCCTTCGGAAAACTGAGTTCGAAGATTCGGACAAGCGCGAGATTTGGAGGAGTGCCGACGATGGTGGCCATTCCGCCGATGCTGGCGCTGTAAGCAATGCCGAGAAGCAGGGCGATAGAGAGATTTTTCGTCCGCCCTTCCCCAAACGAATCTTCGGTCTGTTTGATCACTGCCAAGCCGATTGCGAGCATCATTGTCGCGGTGGCGATGTTGGAAATCCACATCGAGAGAAAGGCTGTTGCGACCATGAAGCCGAGAACGAGTCGGGATGGCTTCGATCCCACGAAGTTGATGATATTCAGGGCGATGCGGCGATGCAGATTCCACCTTTCCATTGCCAAGGCGATGAGAAAACCACCGAGGAAAAGAAAAATGACGTAGTTGATATAGACGGGCGCGAGTTCTTTCCCCGGCATGATTCCGAACAGGGGATACAAGACCAAAGGAACGAGAGAGGTCGCAGCCAGCGGAACGGCGTCGGTGATCCACCAGATCGCCATGAGCACGGCGATGGCAGCCATGCGTCCGATGATCGCGTTTTCTCCCTTCAGCCCTCCGAAACAGGTCAGCAGCAGGAACGTGAGAATTCCGAACCAGAACCCGATTTTCTGCGAAACCGGAGATCGAGTTGAAGTGCGCACTTTTTCTCCCATGGTTGCGATCTTGTCGAATGGGACCGCGGCTGGCAAGCTGTTGGAAAGAGAAATTCTGGTTTTTCCGAAAAAAACCCCAATCG
>JAKMGR010000442.1 GCA_022424805.1 Verrucomicrobiales bacterium | reverse complement strand
CTCGCTGAACTTTTCAATATCGTTTTCCGCTAACAAGGAGAGCTTGCCTTCACTTGCGAGGGCAGATGCTGCGGTCGTTCGAAGAAAATTGCGTCGATTCATTTTTCGTTTTCGTTAGGCTGATCGTGGAACATTAGGCATGGACTGCCAAGCGAGAAATCCTCCTGGTTGTCAAAATCGGGGGCATGGGTAAAACTGTCTGCTAATGAGCGATCCCATTCTTCAATCCTCAGTTCCTCGAGGTCGTGCCGTTTACAGGCCTGCCGTCGTCGGGTGGTATAAAGCCTATCTCGGCTTTCTGGTTTTCCTCTTTCTATTGGTGGTGGGTGCTGGAGTAGCGATACTATTTGCACCTTTGTCACCCGAAGATCTCGATAGTATGCCGAAAGAGCTAGTGGCTGGCATATACATTGGGGGTGGACTGGTGATGTTGATCCCCTCGATTATCGGTTTTTTCCTTCCGAGATCACGGGGCGTCTGGATCTTTCACCTCGTCATGATCTGCATTGGGCTGACGGGGTGCACGCTCGTGTTTTCCATTCCGCTCCTGATTTTCTGGATCAAGCCAGACGTGAAAGATTGGTATACGCAAGGTCGGCGGTAGAGTCCTAGTCGGCTTTTTGCGAGTCAGTTGACTCGAGCAAGTGGATTCGGTCTTTTTCGATCTGGATTTTTCTATCCCGATAGAGTGCGCCAAGCGCTTGCTTGAAGGCCTTTTTGCTGACACCAAAATGGTCTCGGATTTTTTCCGGCGGGCTTTTATCGCTGAAGGGTAGGGAGCCGCCGTGCTCGTCCAGTTCCTTCAGTATTCGGTCGCCGAAGGAAGTGACCCTGCGGTAGCCAATCGGTTCGAGGGAAAGGTCGATTTTTGCTTCGGGCTTCATCGCAGCGATGTAGCCGTCGTATTTTTCACCGACTCGCAGCTTTTTGGAAATTCTTTCCCGATGGAGTAAGCCACGAAATTCTCCGTCGACAATCGCCATATAACCGAGCGGTGTTTCCTCCTGAATGATCAATGAAACTTCGTCGCCAGTATCGTATTCGGGTCGTCGCTTGTTGAGGTAGCGGCTCGTCCGCGCTGAGGCAACAATCCGGCTGGAAACATCATCAAGGAAAACGTGCACGAGAACTTTGTCTCCTGTTCTGACTTTTCCCAATTGTTCGCGAAAGGGGAGGAGCAGGTCTTTGGAGTAGCCCCAGTCGAGAAATGCTCCAATCTTCGGGTGAACCGCTTTCACTTCGAGGACGACGAAGTCGCCGACTTCGCAAGTTGGTCGGGATGAAGTCGCAACGATGCGATCTTCGGAATCGCGCGAAACAAATACTTCCACTTCATCACCCTGTTCCACGTCTTCCGGGATTTCCCGATTGGGTAGAAGGATTTCGCCCAACTCGCCGCCGTCGAGATAGAACCCGTAATCTGAATCACTAACGATAACGAGGTGATTGATTTTTCCCAGTTGAGCCGATTGGCTGGTCATTGGCCAAGGTAGGCGAGATGAGAAAAATTGCGCGAGGAATTGATCATGGGAGCAGTAACGCCAAAATCGGGCCGAAAGAAGTTTTGCGCATCTGATCTGGTTTTGGGATAGGGGTGCGCCGACTTGGTGCCACAGAATCTTTCCTTGCTCCGGCATTGATTTCGCCGATGTTGACCGCTTCCATTTTTCTGATGCCCACGACCTTTCAAGACCAGATTGAGAAAGCCGCCGTTCTGGTGGAGGCACTCCCGTATTTTCAGGAATTTCGTGGAAAAACCTTTCTCATCAAAGTCGGGGGCAGCGCGATGGATAATCCGGATCTCGTTAGAAGATTGCTGAGGGATATAGTTTTCATGGAGTTGGCTGGCATCAATCCGGTGATTGTCCACGGAGGAGGAAAAGCAATTTCGGCTGCGATGAAGGAAGCCGGTCTCGAAGCGACTTTTGTCGGTGGTCAGCGCGTCACAACTGACGCAGCGATGAGACTCGTTGAGAAAACTCTCAGTGGCAAAATCAATCCCGGACTTGTCGAGGGAATCGAAAGTTACGGAGGGAAAGCAGTCGGCGTTCCGGGTAACGAAGCTTTTATCGGAGAGCGACTCACCGGTTGGTCGGATGAAGAAAATCGCGAAGTCGAGCTTGGTCGAGTCGGTCGAGTTGTTGGATTTGAACTTTCCAAAATACAGGCGGCACTTTCCACCGAGACTGTTCCTGTCGTTTCTCCGGTCGCGTCCGAGCGTGATACCAAGTTGAGTCTAAACGTGAATGCTGATCTCGCAGCAAGTGCGCTCGCGGCGGAGCTCAAGGCCGCCAAGCTTGTTTATTTGAGCGACGTTCGGGGGCTCATGCAGGATCCGTCTGACGAGTCGACTTTGATTCAATCGCTGAATGCTTCCGAGGTCGAAGGGCTCATTGAGGATGGTACCATCGGTGGCGGAATGATTCCGAAAGTCCGGTCTTCCGTCGAGGCTCTCGATGCTGGCGTCGGCAAGGTCCATATGATCGATGGACGCATCTCGCACTCTCTCCTTCTCGAGATTTTCACCGAGAGAGGTATCGGAACCGAAATCGTAAAATGACCACCGCAGAACTCACCGACCAATACGTGCTCGGCAACTACGGCCGTTTTCCTGTCGCCATGTCCCGAGTGGAAGGTGGCTACATTTTTGACGAGGAGGGAACACGCTATCTCGATTTCGCGACTGGCATCGCGGTGTGTTCGTTAGGACATTGTCCCGCAGTTGTCAGCGAGGCGCTTCGCGAGCAGGGTGATAAACTCATCCATTGTTCCAACCTCTACCTGATTCGAGAGCAGGCGGAACTCGCACGTTTTGTCGTTGAAAAAATGATGGAGCGGGCCGGAAAGGTTTTCTTCTGCAACAGCGGTGCCGAAGCCAATGATGGCCTCATCAAGCTGGCGAGAAAACGGGCCTTCGACAAGTATGGTAAAGAGGCCGGAAAAAACGTCATCATTACCTGCAAGCAGTCCTTCCACGGAAGAACTCTCGGCGGCATCGCTGCAACGGCTCAGGAAAAGGTGAAGATCGGATTCGATCCGCTTCTCCCCGGGTTTCTTCACGTGCCTTTCAATGATGTGGAAACCCTGCGTGATGCAGTCTCTGATACCACCGCGGGCATTCTCTTCGAACCGCTTCAGGGCGAAGGCGGGATTAATCCTGCAACGCCGGAATTTATCGCTGCTGCCGCCGAGCTGCGTGATCAGCACGATCTGCTTCTGATGTTCGATGAAGTGCAGGTCGGTTCCGGCCGTTCCGGCGATTGGTGTGGGTGGCGCACGATTTTGAAAGGAAGCGGAGTCGTGGCCGAGCCTGATGCGGTGAGCTGGGCAAAGGGATTTGGCGGTGGCTTTCCGATCGGGGCGATCTGGGCAGATGAAGTCTGTGCTCCGGCTCTGGGACCTGGGACACATGGGTCAACTTTTGGAGGAACTCCGCTCGCCTCTGCTGTGGCGCTGGCCGTGCTTGAGGAAATAGAGAATTCCGGTGCTTTGGAAAATGTGAAGCGACAGGAGAAGGTGATTCGCGATAAAGTTGAGGCGTGGAACAATCCTCTCGTCGATTCGCTTCGCGGTGTGGGATTGATGCTAGGTTTTGTGATTTGTGAGGATGCGATGACTGGCGTCCACGGTTTTTCGGAATCCGGCAATGCGCCTGCTCTTTTTCTCGTCAACAAACTCATGGATGCAGGCATGTTGACCGCGCCAGCCGGGGACAACGTCGTGCGCTGGCTTCCTAGGCTTAATGTTACTGATGAGGAAATCAGTGAGGCATTCGACATTTTTACGGAAACGCTCGACGGACTGAGCGGATAATCGAAGGGCGAAATTATGAAACATCTTCTCGGAATCGAAGATCTCACCAAGGAGGACATCGAGTCTCTCATCGGCTCGGCAATGGAGTTGAAGGCTGCTCGCAGTCTCGATGGAGATAAGCCTCTGTTTGGTCAGACATGGGCGATGATTTTCACAAAGTCGTCGACCCGAACCCGCGTCAGTTTTGAAGTCGGGCTTAATGAGCTCGGCGCCCGACCGCTCTTTCTGAACGCCAACGACATTCAAATTGGGCGTGGAGAACCAATCAAGGACACCGCTCGCGTGCTCGGTCGCATGGTTCATGGAATCATTATCCGTACTTTTGATCAGGAAGATGTCGAGCAGCTCGCCAATTACAGTGGGCTGCCCACGATCAATGCGCTGACCGACGAGGAGCACCCTTGTCAGATTCTCGCGGACTTGCTCACCATTAAGGAGAGGCTCGGGGGATGGGAAAGAAAGAAGGTGGTGTTTTTCGGTGACGGCGACTGCAATATGGCTCGCTCCTGGGCGTGGGCATCGAAGCGGCTCGGCTTCGAGCTCGTCATCGCAGCGCCGGAAGAATTTCAGCTTGATGCCGATTTTCGTGATAGACTCGGTGACTCGCCTGTGACGATTACGGATGATGCCGAAGCAGCTGCTGCTGGTGCCGATGTGCTTTACACCGATACGTGGATCAGCATGGGGAAAGAAGAAGAAGCAGCCGATCGACTTCGGGTTCTTGCTCCGTTTCAGATCAATAGCGATATCGTCGCCAAGGCAAATCCAGGTGCTATTGTGCAGCATTGTCTGCCTGCTTATCGTGGCAAAGAAATCACGGAAGAGATTCTCGAATCCCACGCTGATGCGATTTTTCAGGAAGCCGAAAATCGACTGCATGCACAGAATGCCGTCCTCGTGGCGTTGGCCGGAGCGTAGCGGAAGATGGTAATCTTCCCGCTACGAATGAGCCTTCGAGGTGCGTTTTTTACGGCATTTGTCGGATTTTTTCCAAGTTCCGCTGCTTTGTGAGTCGAGTTTCTCCCGCGATCATTCTTGCCAAGTTGAGTCAAAAGTTATTATGACAGTGGTGATATGTACACCCCAGTCCGCAGCGAACTTTGCGAATCTCCAGGTGAGGAACTCGCAAATGCGATCAGTCATGGCGTCGGTGCAGTTCTAAGTGCGATCGGGCTTGTCGTGATGACGTGGATCGCCGTGCCGTTGGGTGCCTGGCACATCATCGGTGTGACGGTGTTTGGTGGCAGCCTGGTTCTCCTTTATCTGGCTTCGACGATTTATCACATCGTCACTCGCGACCCGTGGAAGTGCTGGCTGCAGGTGCTCGATCATGCGCTGATTTTTGTGCTCATCGCCGGGAGCTATAC
>JAKMGR010000410.1 GCA_022424805.1 Verrucomicrobiales bacterium | reverse complement strand
GGCTAACAATACGATGGTCCTGAAGTTCGGGATGGAATGAGGTCATTGGATTGACTCACCATTTCGACGTTGGCGCAGGAGGGCGGAAAGACCGATGGAAAGTTCGTTCCGTGACAAACGCGAAAGGATTTTCGGATTGCGGAGGGTTCCCCTTACGATTTTCCAGAGCCCTCCGCAGGTGATTGCGATTTCACCCATTCCCAGGAGGGATATCTGCCGCGGAGCTAGGAGAATGCCACCATCAGAAAAGTGGCGAGGATACCGCCGATCATCGCGGCAAAGGAATCTATCTGGACGTCCCAGATGTCTCTGTTTGCTGCTCTCTACCTAGCCTTCCAAAAACGAATCTCCTTTTCCAAAGATCGATCCTTTTGTGAAGAGGGGATTTCACGATCTGCTCGGGGTCTTTCTTCCTTTTTTCGTCCAGATTCGAGTAGGAGCCGTAACCTAGGGGATGAAAATTTTAATTATTGTAACTGCAGTGCTATTGGGAGTCCTCTCTCACCTTCCTACCTTCGCCGAGGAGAAAGAAAAACCATGGGCATGGCGCGGACAGACTTTGACGGAGTTTGGAACAAGCGAAACGAACGGCATGAAGTGGCAGGTTGTGAACGATGGCGTCATGGGCGGGCTGTCAAAGGGTAGCTTCGCTGTTTCCGACGAAGGCATCCTCAAGTTTGCCGGAACCCTTTCGCTTGAGAACAACGGAGGGTTTTCTTCGATCCGCAGCAGTGCAGTCGACTTCAACCTAAGCAACGATCTCGGGATTCTTCTCAAAGTGAAAGGCGATGGTCGCACCTACAATCTACGTTTGGAATCGACCGCTACCTTTCGCGGTATGCCTGTTTCTTTCTCAGGCGAGTTCTCGACCAAGGCTGGTGAGTGGCAGCAGGTGAAGATTCCGTTTTCCGAGTTCAAAGGTGGATGGCGCGGACGTGATCTCCCCGATGAGGTTTTGGATCCTTCCGTAATTGGCGGAGCAGGACTCCTGATCGGTGACAAGAAAGCAGGTCCATTTTCCCTCGAGGTCGACTACATCCGGACCTACGGGAAAGGCCAAGGCGAATTCAAAGAGAGAAAGAAGGAGATGACTTCAGAAGAAACTCCTGCTCCGAAGGGCCCCAAGTCGCTCATCGCAACGATGGAAGCAGACAAGCGCTTCTCCACACTCAAGGCCGCTCTAGATGCCGCCAAGTTGACCACTTTTTTCCAGTGGGATAACAAGCTCACCGTTTTCGCCCCAACAGACGAGGCATTCGCCAAGCTTCCGGAGGGAACGCTGGAGGATTTGCTCAAGCCCGAGAATAAGGAGCGTCTCGTGCAAATCCTCTCGCTCCACGTGCATCCCGGCTCACTGGGGTTAGCTCAGGCGTTGGGCAGTGATGGTGTGAAGACGGTGGAAGGGACACCGCTCAAGCTCGCCTTCGAGAAAGGTAGCGTGAAGGTAAATGGTTCGTCTCTCGTTGAGGCAGACATCTCCTGCGCTGACGGGACGATTCACGTGATCAACTCCGTCCTCCTTCCCGAGCCGAAGAAGAAAACGCTTTTGAGCACTGCTCAGTCTGCAGGCTCTTTCCAGACTTTGCTCGCCGCTGTGAAGGTGGCAGGATTGGAGTCCGCCCTGGAGGGCGACGACGAGCTGACCGTCTTTGCTCCTACCGATGATGCGTTCGCGGCGCTTCCAGAAGGAACTGTTGAAAACCTCCTCAAAGAAGAAAATCGGAAGCAACTCGTAGAGCTTCTCACGACTCACGTTGTCTCCGGGAAAGTCTCTGCTGGCGACGCCCTAAATGCAAATAGCGCGAAGTCACTGAGCGGGACAGATTTGATATTCGCGATCGAGGACGGTCTCTTCACCGTCAGTGGATCGGTGGTGAGGAATACTGGGATTGATGGCGGAAACGGAACGATCCACGTAATTAGCTCTGTGATTGGATTTCCTGAAACGAAGTCGGCAGGCTCCGAAAAGTATTCCCCCGAAGTAAGCGACAAGCAGCGGACAGTGCCCCCAAAAACATCGAGTGTGGAAGGAAAGAACGCCTCCGAAATGATCCTCTCGGCTATAGATCAAGGCGTTCCCCTCTACAACAGCGGCCAGATCGAAGAATGTGCCTCTATTTATGAGAGCTGTCTCGTTGCCTTGTCAGAAAGCAAGCGCCTCGACCAAAGAACGCGTTCGATGATTGGTAAAGTAGCGACAGCGGGCAAGAAGTATAACGCAGATCGAAGAGCCTGGTTTTACCGAAGTGCACTCGACCAAATGATGCACCTCATGGCACAGTCGCGAGGGTAGAGTCCCCAAGTGATAGAGGCTGTTACTCAGCTTCTTTTCTCATTCCGAGGATGGCGTCCACCATCTGCTGCGTCTCCTCGATATTATGCGGTGGATGAGGCGGCATCGGAACGAGGCCCCAAGATCCCTCACCTCCTGAAGGATTTTTTTTCGCGAGGATGTCCTGGTCCGCGGGCTTTGGCATATTTTTGGCCACCTCTTTGTAAGAAGGTCCAATCGATTTCAATGGGTGTCTCGGTGTAGGTGATTTTTTTGAGCCTTCCATCAGTGCCATCATACCACGGAGTTCCGTATTCCAGTAAATAGAGCTCCCCGTTTTTCCCCATCTGCATGTCGACGGGGTGAATGAAAAGATGGCGTCCGAGCCAGGGGTTATCCCAAACTGCGTCGCCGTTTTCATCCAACTTGATGACCCGCACCGAGGCGTTGGTCCAGTCAAAAACAATCAGGCAGCTGTCAAAGATCTCAGGCAGCCTGGTGGCGCAATCTTGGTAGTCGTTGTAGTAATAAACAGGGCCGGCGCAGGCCGATGCTCGGGGATAGTGGCGGAGTGGTTTCGTAGCGGAAGGCAGCTTTTTCAATCCGGTGTTGTTCGGTGAATCGCTCACTGGATTCTTTGAATCGAATTTCTCTCCCAGCTTCTCGCTCGCGAAGCCGAGGTCATTCGCGCGCAGCGGAAAAATCCTGACAAAGCGACAGCTTGGAAGAGCAATGGATAGGGAAAGTGCAGTCTAATTCAGGGAGGTAAGCCTGCGAAACTGTCTGGGTG
>JAKMGR010000353.1 GCA_022424805.1 Verrucomicrobiales bacterium | reverse complement strand
ACCCTCAATACCCTTATGTCCACAGCAGCAGCCACCGACCTCCGCGAAGAAATTCTCGCGCTCAAAAAAGAAAAGAACGCAGTCATTCTTGCCCACAACTACCAGATCGACGAAATCCAGACGATTGCCGATTATTGCGGCGACTCGCTCGGACTCGCCTTTCGCGCGCAGGAAACTGACGCTGAAGTGATCGCATTCTGTGGCGTTCATTTCATGGCCGAGACCGCCAAGATTATCAATCCGGAAAAGACTGTCATTCTTCCCGATCGCGATGCCGGGTGTTCACTCGAAGAGTCCTGCCCTGCCGACGAACTGAAAGCGTTTCTCAAAGAGAACGAGGAGAAGAATTACTACGTCATCACCTACATCAACTCTTCCGCAGCAGTAAAGGCTCTTTCAGACGTCATCTGCACCAGTGGAAACGCCGTCCGGATTGTCGAAGCAGCACCAAAAGATCGCCCGATACTTTTCGCTCCCGATCAGAACCTCGGACAATGGGTCGCTGAACAAACCGGGCGTGAGATGGACTTCTGGAACGGCGCTTGCTACGTGCACGTCGAGTTTACCCGCGACAGCATCCAGAAAATCAAAGACGAACATCCCGATGCCGTCGTCGTCGCGCATCCGGAGTGCACCACCGCCGTTCGCCTCCTCGCAGATGAAGTCTGCTCCACCGAAAAGATGGTTCATTTCTGCCGCGACACCGAGTCGCAGAACATCATTGTTGTGACAGAGGCAGGCATGCTTCACCGCCTCAAGCGCGAGGTGCCGGAAAAGAATCTCATTCCCGGCCCGACTGACAATTGCGCCTGCGCCGAGTGCCGCTACATGAAGATGAACACGATGGAGAAACTCTATCTCTGCCTTCGAGATCTCAAGCCAGAGGTTACTCTCGACGAATCAATGCGTGAGGCCGCCAAGGCGCCCATCATGAAAATGCTCGAATTGAGCAAGTAAGCCGCAATTAACTCAACCACCCTTTCTAATCCAACGTATTTCAATGAACTACCAGTGGGACTCAACTTTTGTTAAACTCTTCGAACGCTGCCTTGAGCGCTACCGTTCCGGTGACGGAGATTTCAATGGATACTACACCGAGGACGACCTCGCATTTCTGAAGTCGATCGGCTACAAGCCGCGCGAGTTATTTGATTTTGTCGAAGATTTAGGAGAAGGCGGCGTACCGACGCTGACTACAGCATTAATGATCGCGAGTGTTCGGCGCGACTACTTTCACGTAATGATGAAAGGCGAAGCCAGCAGCCACGAAATCAAGCCCGATGAACTGCCTCGAAAAGAAGAGGGGCTTGAGGGATACGTCTGGCTCCCCCGGATCATCATGAAAGCGCGCGGAAAACTCCGTGGCGAACTCGACCCGGACATCATGTTCTGCTGCGGTGGCGACCGCCGATTCCTCTCCAACAATGATATCGCTCCCGCTGATTTCCTCCGGGCCGTTTGGAGTGCCGGAGACGATGATTCCAATATCGTCAAATTTGTAAAAAGTCAGGCAAATCGATGAGCCTCTCCCGGCGGAATATCGTGACAGGGCGCCTGCGAAGATCATTCGCCGCGATCTTCGCCATCGCGGCGTTACTTCCGCAGATGGGAAAATCCCAGGAAAGCCTCGTCGACCTACCGTCGTTTCGAGATGGGTGTCAGGCCTTGGCAGACGAACGTTTCCAAACAGCAATCACCTCCCTGCAGGAATCGTGGAATGCCGTCATTGGCGATGCTGGAGGTGATGTCGAAAGAGATTTCGTCGCCTCTCGTTTGCTCGAGGCATTTGTAAGAAATGGGGAAACAGACAAAGCAGCCAATTGGCTGCGCGCGCACCCTCTCCTCGCCAGTTCGAACGACACCCTTTACTGGAGTGCAATTGTCCACAGATCGGAGGAAGAATTCTCCGCCGCCGCGAGATTGTTCGGAGAACTAGCAGGCCGACTTCCGGAGCCGGACCGGACTATTTCAACTTCCCGCGCGGTCTGCCTGACGCTTGGCGACAATCAAAATGCCGCCTGGGAGAGTATCACCGCATTGGGAGAACCGACGACAACGGAGGAGTCTCTAATCTTTGCCCAAATCGCAACGCGTGCCGGCCAGCTGGAACCCGCCCTGAGAATCCTGGGGAAAGTTCCCGCAATCGAATCAACACCGCGCAATCTCCGTTTTGCAACCATTGCACTTCGCGCTCATCTGCTGCGCGAACTCGGTCGGGCGGAAACAAGCAAAGCCTCCATAATTTCACTGATCGAAGCTGCCACGAACGAACAGGAAGCACTCCAATCGTTCCTTCTTTTTGAAGAGGCCGCACCAAATGCACTTGCGAGCTGGTTGCTGGCCTCCGCTGAAGAGTGGGAGAATAAAAGTGACCATCCCGCCGCCCAGTGCCACCGGTTCTTCCTGACTCTCAACTCAGCAAAAACGGTCGAAGAAAAACGAACTCACCTGATCAACTGGACGAAGAAAGCCGATGCCTCGCTGACTGCCACCGAAGCTTCCATTCGCCTGCTTTCCTATTCCGACTCGACTGAAACAGCTCCTTCAATCGCAGCGACAGAAGCCTTCCCCGGCGGACTGGTACGCGTTGGGTTTGCCGCTTCACAAAAAAAATTCCGAGCGGGTCACCTTGCAGAAGCCGCTGCTCAATTTCTTAAAATCGCTGAAGCATCCAAAGGTGAATCACGCGCACGATCGCATTTCAACGCAGCCATCACCCGACTGAAAGCAGCCGACTTTGATGGCTTCCAGACTTCGTTCCATGACCTCCGGGACGATGCGCCCAACTCCCCTCTTCTCAAGGATCTGCAATATGCGGCAGGACTTCACCTTGCCGCAACAGGCGATCCCCGATCCATTGAATTTCTCGAACCCTTTGTGCGGGAAAGCCCCGACCATCCCTCTCTGGTCGATGCAATGCTCGCCCTCGCCGAAATTCATCTCAATCAGGCTCCGGCGCGACCTCAGGCAGCGAGCGATATCTTCGAGCGCCTTCGAGCGAGCCCTCTGACTTTGGACCAAAGCGAGCGACTCGACTACTCCAGCATCTGGCTGGAGGTGATCCGAAACGACGACAACGCACAAATCGCCTCAGCAACTGCTTTCCTCGGGAACTGGCCTGGCTCTGAACATCATGCCGAAGTGGCCATGCTGCTTGCACAGACACACTATCAAAACCACAAGGAAGACACGGCGCTGGAGATTTTTGACCGCGTCGCAGTCGAGTTTCCCGACTCCCCTCTTTCGGCTCGGGCAAAATTTTTCGCCGCACGAGCCAGCTCCCGTGCCAAGCCGGGTGAAAACGACGCCAAAATCGTGAGCCGCTGGGAGTCGATTGCCAATTCTGACGGTGAATATTCCTGGCAGGCGCGCCACGAATTGGCCCTTCATCATCTCGCACGGGATCGATTCGAGTTGTCACGACAGGAACTTCAGAAGATCCTTGAGGGCACCGATGCAAGCGTCCCTCTTCATTTCGCGTCACATGCCGATTTCGCATTCAGCTACTTTGCGGAAGCCCTGGCCAATAAACACGACGCGGATCTTCTCAAAAAAGCTGCCGCATCTTTCGCGGAGCTTTCTCAACTCCCCAATGCTCCGACGACGGTGATAGACGAGGCTGCAGTTCGCTACGGTCGATGCCTCGAAAGTCTAGACCAGAAACCGCGCGCTTTGGAAGTGTATCGATCCCTCTTGGCTGACACGACACTGCGATCACTCACTCCGATTCGCAGCGCGACTTCCGATTCCAACGAATGGGTTTTCCGAGCCGGCTTTTCTGCGATTGAAATTCTGCGCGAGCAAAAGGATTGGAAACCAGCTATTCAGATCGCAGACACCCTTGCTCGCAAAGACGGTGCCCGCGCCATCGAAGCATCCCGGCTTGCCGAGCAGATGCGGCTGAAGCATTGGGTGTGGGAGTAGCAGTGGCTTTCGCCAAAATAGAAGATGTCCGAGCTGCGACGTGCAGACTCGGCCACCTGTTCCCCTAATTGCAAAGAGATCCCCCTGATTGCAAAAGTGTTTTTGTTAGCTGATTGGACGCTTCCAATCGAGATAGCTGTTGTTGGAGTAGCAGTCCTTGTAAGTGATTGCCGTGACCCAGTAGCTGTAGCGCCTCCCTCAGTGGTTGTGATAGTTTCCAGCCTTCACCGGAGTTTTCATTCCGAAGAAAGCGCCTCCGACGATGGCGAGTGTGAGAATGAAGTTTTTCATGATATTGTTGATTGCTGGATTGGTTGAAATTGAAGAGGCTGAATTGCCGTGTTCAAAAAGGGAATCGACAGGCGAATGAATCTGATGGAAAAAACGATTTTTTCTCAATCACCCATCAAAATCCACGACCTGACAGGGTTGAATCGATGACCCAACCCTGTTAAACGCTCGATCAAACCCTGTTGAGGAAGGTGCGGAGAAGACGCAGGACTGCCTTTCCTCCAAATGCTTTCACCTTCATGCCAAGGAGGGCAGATGAATTGCTGACATCAGAATGCCGCCACCCCTCGGAGCATTCCATTTTTGTGCCGCCATTTGCCATTCCAGAATAATCTCATTTTGAGCTGATTTCCCTCTTGAAACCCTGGACAAAAGACCGACATTTCCGCCCCGTTGGTTAAAACGGACGGGATGTAGCACAGCTTGGTAGTGCGCCTGGTTTGGGACCAGGAGGTCGCTGGTTCGAATCCAGTCATCCCGACTCTCTCTCCCGAGGGGAGCAGTATCCTCCCTTTGCGGAGACATCCCCTCACTATCCATGTCGGACAACAACGAGAAACACCGCAAGACGCTCGATGAGCGTGATAAGATGTCGGAACTTGAACGGATCCGCCACTCTACGGCTCATGTCCTTGCAACGGCAATCGCGAAGATCTGGCCCGATGCTCAGTTTGCCTATGGGCCGCCGCTGCTGGAGGGCGTTCACGGTTTTTACTACGACGTGGATCTCGAACACCGCATTTCTCCCGACGACTTCGAACAGATCGAGGCGGAGATGAAAAAGGTGGTGAAGGAAAACCAGACTTTTGAAAAGATGGTCGTCTCCCGCGACGAAGCTCTCGATCTCGCCAAAAAAGGACGCCTTGCTGCTCTTGGCGATCGAGATGTCGAAAGCGTTTTCAAAATTGACCTTCTCAACGAAATTCCGGAAGACGAAGAAATCTCGATCTATAAAAACGGAGACTTCTGGGATCTCTGCGCAGGCCCACACGTGCCTCGCACGGGAAACTGCAAAGCTTTCAAGGTGATGAGTGTCGCCAGTGCTTTCTACAAAGGCGATGCAGACAATCCACAACTGCAGCGAGTCTACGGCACGGCATTTAAAAACAAAACGTTGCTCAACGCGCACCTGGAACAGGTCGAAGAAGCAAAACAGCGTGACCACCGCAAAATCGGAAAAGATCTCGACCTTTTTCACATTGACGAAGCAGTCGGGCAGGGATTGATCCTCTGGAAACCCAATGGCGCTGTGATTCGCCAGGAATTGCAGGAATTCATTGGCGAACATCTCGACCGCCAGGGCTATAGCCAGGTTTTCACTCCTCACATCGGAAAGCTCGATCTCTACCGGACTTCGGGACACTTCCCTTACTACTCCGATTCGCAGTTCCCGCCGCTGACGGAGCGCGAAACAATGAAAATTCTCTCCGAAGAAGGGTGTACGTGCGGTGAACTTTCCAACAAACTCGAATCGGGTGAGGTCGCTGGGTTTCTCTTGAAGCCGATGAATTGCCCCCATCACATCAAGATTTTCCAGAGCAATCACCATAGTTATCGAGACCTTCCCGTGCGCCTTGCCGAGTTCGGCACAGTGTATCGCTGGGAACAGTCAGGGGAGCTCGGAGGTATGACTCGTGTCCGTGGCTTCACTCAGGATGACGCTCACATTTTCTGCACCGAGGATCAGGTGAAGGACGAAATCATGGGCTGCCTCGAGCTGGTGAAAATCGTTCTTGGCACCCTTGGGATGGATGACTACCG
>JAKMGR010000326.1 GCA_022424805.1 Verrucomicrobiales bacterium | reverse complement strand
TTCGGAGCTCGAAGCCTTTCTTCCGCTCCTCCTTGCTGCCCGATCCGAAAAGGCGCTCAAAAACGTGACGTGGATTTGCCTCCGGAGTCATTGGAGTCGTGTCTGATCTCCAGGAAAGGTTGAACTGATAGGCGCAGGAATATCCCGAATCACAAACTCCACTCTTGCGAACCCCATCACTCGAAAGCTCCAGAGAGGAAAAGCGTGTCAGATCACTGATTTGATTCGCAATCATCTGATCAACCGAAATCCCAAGTTTGATGTCTGCCCCCGCCGTTTTCCGCGGACGGACTCCCGTCAGGAAAGAGGCATTGGCACGGGCGTGGTCGCCTCCTCCATCGCCGCCGGACGTTCCATTTTCGTGCTCGAGCTTGCTGATGATATGAAAGTGCTCCCGCATCGCCGCATACGGCTCGTGGGTAGCGTTCATTTTGTAATCCTTCCCCGTTCCTTCCAGCTTCCACTTCTCCACGTTGACACCGTTCGGTTTGTAAAGAAAAGCCGTTCGCAAAGGCATGCCGGATGCTGTAGTGGCAACCTTTGAGGCACCTTCGGCTCTGGCGACTGAAGGTAGAAAGGTCTCAAAAACAGGCAAAGAAATACCCGCTCCGATTCCTCGGAGAAAGTGACGGCGATCAAGCGAATAACTCATGATGTTTTGGGAAAGCAACAATTGCCAACAGCAGAGGTTACGACTGCCAAATGTTCAAACAATTCACGCATTCAGGCCCGAGGAAAGCATCCGACGCGGAAAGTTATCATCTGTCGGGAGCTTGCCATAAGGGTTCGTCCGGAATTTTAAGCTCCCCGCACGAAAGTTACGAGGCTTGTCTTTCAAATCCCCAAAAGACAACCGATTGCTGAATCCCAGCCTTGAGACAGGGATAAACTCCCGTTCTACGGATTTCACTCCGAAAACCAATGCATGGGCGGCTGGGCGTAAGGGCGGAAAATTTCGACGGTTCCGCTTGGCTCGTCATAAGACAGGGCTCGATTGAGCCCAAGCTCGGACGCAGCTCCGGAATCGATCAGGCTGGCCGAATCTGCGGCGCTCATTTGGAAGAGCACTTTCTTCTCAAACTCCCCGGCTGCTTTTCTGCCGAGACTACGGCTGACGTTGTTGTAGGAATCAAGCGAAGTGATGATGTGGAATCCCCAGCCGGGACCTTCGGAAATGAGTTCATTGAGTGAGGTTGCAGGTTTTGCCTCGGTCTCCTCTTCCAGCGAAAAGCTGAAGTCTTCCTCAAATCGCAATTTCTTGTAGCGGTGCAGTGAGGGAATGAAAAGGAAGGTCGACTCACTCGACGCTTCGGCTTCTCCGTTCGCCATCCGTTTCATATCAGCAGCGAGCTGATTGATAACGTCCCCGAGTTCGTGAGCATCTGGAGTCACGACGCCGCCGACGGTTCGCACCGCCTCACAGAACCACGAATTGTCGTCCGGTTGAGAAAAACGATTATCGACTAGGACGAGTTTTGCATTTTCGCCCAGTTGGGTTCGCAACAAGCGGAGAGCAATTGCGGTGAAACAGTCGACGGCATCTTCACGCTGCCCAACGATGAGCAGGTTCGATCCGCTTTGCCGCTCGAATCGAATCTCGGTGGGACCTTTGATCGCGTTGGGAGCACCAAGAAAAATTCGTGGAGACCCGGTGAATTCAAGCTGGTCAATAAATCGGTTCACCTCGGAATCGCGAATGACATCACCAGGAGCGTTGCCCTCGAACACGACCAGTTGGCGATCGGCTTTCCCTGCCTCAACGGCGCGATTGCGAACCTCGGTAAGGTAACTGTCGCGCTCTTTTTCATCGAGCCAGACAACCTGGAAAGGCGAGTTCGCCTCGACAGCTCCGGCACGATCGTTGTAGATGCCTTCGCCTGGTCGTGTCAACAATCGCGGCGCGGGATTGGAGTCATCCATAATGAGATAGGCATCGGCCTCGTTACAGGCGAGAGCGATTCGCACCGTCATCTGCCCCAGAGTAGCACGAGCGAGAGTGAAGGCTCCGCCGAGAGTCTGTGATCCCAGCACAGCATGAATACCAAAGGCCCGGCCTTGACGGACAATTCGATCGAGGAGGACAGCGGCCTGCTGCGAAATCTGATCGTCCATCGTGAAGAATTCCTGGAACTCATCAATAAGCAGCAGAGTTCGTGGCATGGGCTTGGCCTCAGGCGTGGCACGATATCCCGGCACATCCTGCACACCTGCAGCGCGGAAAACTTCTCCCCGTTCTTTCAGCTCTTCATCTAGACGCTGTAGAACACTAAGTCCAAATTCACGATCACTCTCAATCGCGATGACGCGGGCATGAGGAAGCTCGGCGTCGGCATAGCATTTGAACTCAACCCCCTTTTTAAAATCGATGAGGTAAAACTCCACCTCGTGCGGATCGCACCACAAGGCGAGGTTGGAAACGATGACGTGGAAGAGCGTCGATTTTCCGGAACCGGTTTTACCGGCGATCAGCGCATGCTGGCAGGTTCCTTTTCCGAGAGCAAGCTGTTGAAGCTTCGTCGCTCCGCTGCGACCGATCGGGACGGTGAGCTCTTTCGATGTATCGCTGCTCCACATCTGCCCTTCAGGCGGAGCGATGAAGGAAAATGGAACTTCAATACGATTTGAATCCCGATTGGCTTCTCCGATGCGATGAACCCAACGGGAGAGAAGCTCGGGCTCGGGTGGGGCGTCGAGGGTTAGTTTGGGTCCGGATACGGGATTATCCTTCAAG
>JAKMGR010000321.1 GCA_022424805.1 Verrucomicrobiales bacterium | reverse complement strand
ACCTGTAGCCGGCGGACATTCGCTCGACATTCCGACTCATGGCTCGATTCTCCCCGCAAACTTCCCCGGGCGCGGTGGATATCTCGGTGCGCAGTTTGATGCCTTTCAGGTCGGCGATCCCGTTAATCCCGTTCCTGATGTAAGCTCACGCGTGCAGGACGAGCGGGTGGAAAAACGCAACCGCTCGCTCGATGTTCTCGAAGCCTCATTTTCGAAGGGAAGACTCGCTGATCTCGAAAACGAACGCACCCTTCACCGCACTGCGATTGGAAATGCACAACGCATGATGAGTTCGGAGCAACTGGCGGCCTTCAACTTTAAAAAGCGCCCTAAAGCAGAGCAGGGCGCCTATGGGGACAGTCGTTTTGGGCGCGGCTGTCTAGCTGCACTCGGGTTGGTGGAAGCAGGAGTGCGCTGCGTCGAAGTGACACTGAATGGATGGGACACCCACGCTAATAATCACGAAAACACGGCAAAGAGAGTGGCCGAGTTCGACCCCGCTTTCGCGGCATTGATTCGCGGACTCAAAGAGCGTGGGATCTACGAGGACACTATCGTGATGGTAGGGACCGAATTTGGGCGTACTCCAAAACTCAACGTCGCTGAAGGACGCGACCACTGGCCTCACGGATTCAGCATTCTGCTTGGAGGCGGAGGCCTCAAAGGCGGTCAGGTGATTGGAGAAACCGATCCCTCGGGGGAGAACAAAGAACCCGCCAAGCCCATTCGCGTTGAGGACGTTCATGCTACCATCCTCCACCAGTTCGGGGTGGACTACGCGTATGAGCTTACGACACCGATCGGCAGACCGCTGCCGATCAGCGGAGGGCAGCATGTGAGGGCTTTACTTTAGTAAAGAAGGAAAACTCAATCCAGGCGCTTCACTTTCACATTGCGAAAAGAAACCACATTGCCGTGGTCCTGGAGATTGATGTGCCCTTTGGTTGGCTTGCCGAAATTCTCGAACTTGGAAAACTTGCTCGCCGCGACCTTGGCATGCCAGTCAGCTGATCCTTTGACGTATTCGCAGTATTTCTCTCCGTTCATGTAGTGCACGCATTTCTCCGGGCTGATGATTATGTGAAGCGTGTTCCACTCTCCGGGAGGGTTCGTTGCGTCGACCTTTGACGGATAGAGTTGGTAAAGCCAGCCTGCTTTCTGTGGGTCGTGACCATCGATATTGTCCTGAATCTGGATCTCCGGCCCAGTGCGCCAAGGGGTCTGCTCCGTTTCTGTCACGTGATACATCAGACCACTGTTGCCGCCTTTAGAAATGTTGTAGTCGAGTTTGATTTCGAAAGCTCCGAACTGCTCTTTCGTGATGATGTCCTTGCCACCCTTTTCCGTCAGGGTGAATGCGCCATCCTTCACAACCCACTTATCGCTTACCTCTTTTCCTTTGTAATTACGGAATTTGGAGAGGTCTCTTCCGTTGAAAAGAAGCTCCCAGCCTTCGGCTTTCTCTTTCTTGGTGAGTGTGTTTATTTTTGCGCCGTGATGGTCAGCCATTACCAGGCTCGCGAATGCTGCCAGAAGTGCGCCAGAAAAAAGAATCGATCGTTTCATGGACGCCATGTATCACTTCTCCGCACCCCTGACAAGCTCTATGAAAATGCTTTTGCTCATTTCTTTACTCTTTGCTTCAATGGCAATCGCCGCTGAGAAGCCTCACATTGTCTTCGTGATGGCCGACGATCAGGGCTGGGGTCAGACGAGCTACAACAACCACCCTGACATTCTCACACCCCACCTCGACGAGATGGCTGCGAACGGCCTTCGCTTCAATCGTTTCTATGCCGGAGCATCCAACTGCTCGCCGAGTCGAGCCACCGTCTTGACAGGGCGCTCCAATGATCGCACAGGAGTCCAGAATCACGGATACCCCCTCCGTCTTCAGGAAAAAACCATCGCCCAAGCCCTTCGAAACGCCGGATACAAGACCGGGCATTTCGGCAAATGGCATCTCAACGGCCTACGAGGCCCGGGTGTTCCGGTTCTCGCTGA
>JAKMGR010000272.1 GCA_022424805.1 Verrucomicrobiales bacterium | reverse complement strand
CTCCGGGGCAATCCGAGCGGCTCCCCCTGACTGCGTCGTTTCCTCTCCTTATTGGGAATTCGCTGCTCTGGATTGTTGATCGTGACATGGAGTCGGGCGGACTTCATCAGCATTCCACGGGTGATCTCGTGAAGATCGAGGGAAAGGATGTCTCCTGGAAGCAGTGGGAAAACGGCGAACTGAAAACGAGGAGAGTTCCTTTTTCGAGCGGAGTCTTCGAGTTGGATCGTGTCGGGGCGTGGGAGAGTGATATCGGTGAAAAGGGATCTTCTCACATCCTCTCTGCGGTGGAGAGTAATCTGCCCACGGCAAAAAACGGGGAGGTAACCATCCCGGAATATTTCCAAGTGGAAGGTGGAGCTTCGGGCGGATTGAAACTCTGGCTTCTTTCTGGAGTTCTTGTGATTTTGTTAGTCGAGGCCTGGTTCTTTCACCGGCTCGCTGTTTATTGATGGACTGGCTTCACCCCAACGCTCTTTTTCTCCTGATTCCGGCTATCGCATTGCTGGTATGGTTTGATGTGCGCTCCAGTCATCCCATGGGGTCGCGCCGAAGGCGCTGGCTGCTGCTCAGCCGGAGTCTCATGGCGATCTGTGTGATTCTTGCGATTGCTTCACCTGCCCGCATCCTGACGAGCCGTGAGCAGGCCGTTATCTTTGTTCTCGACCACAGTCGCAGCGAAGGGGCTGTCGGACTCGATGCGGTTTATGCCGTCGCGGAGGAGATTCGGTCCAAGCTTCCCGGTAATGCTCCTGTTGGCTTCGTCGCTGCGGGAAGTGATGCGAAGTTGCTTCGTTATCCATCCGCTGGTCCGCTTGAAGACGCGCCCGAATTGCGATCCGAAATTCTCAATACAATAGGATCCCGCTCCAACTTTGCCGACGCTGTTAGTCTCGCACGAGGGCTTTTCCCCAGCGGGACCTCGCGGCATATCGTCCTTGTCGGTGATGGTGTCGAGACCGAGGGCAATCTTCGCAACATCGCCCGAGAGGCGGCCATCTCCGGAATTCGTATTCACGCTCGTGGCGTTGCCGGGGAGATACAACCGGATGTCCGTGTCACCAGCCTGAAGAGTTCACAGTCGCGCTTGAACGAAGGTGCCAGTCTCGATCTCAATGTTACGATTGAGGGGGCTTTGTCAGGTCCGGGCCGGGTTCGGCTTTTTGAAAACGGAGTCGAGGTTGATGCAGTTGATATGGAATTGGAGGCTGGGGTGCCTTGGGATCACATTTTCAAGCGGGTTCCCGAAAAGCGGAACATCTACAACTACCGCGTTATCATCGAAGGATTTGAAGGGAAAGACGCCATTCCGGAAAATAATGAAGCCCTCAGCATTGTCGACGTGAGAGGAAAGCCTCTCCTTCTCTACGTGGAAGGAGAGGAAGGCGAGGCGCGTTTTCTCCAGGAAGCAATGACACGTGAGGGGATTCGCCTTGATGTTCGATCCCCAGAGGGCTTGCCCGAGTCTCTTCAGGAACTTGCGGGATACGACGGCATCATCCTTTCCGACATTCCCGCGCATCGAATCGGGGAAACCCGCATGGCTGCTATTCGCGATTACGTCGAAAGTCTTGGGGGTGGTTTTGTTATGGTGGGGGGAATGAATTCCTTTGGTGTCGGAGGTTACTACCGCACTCCGATCGAAGAAGTGCTTCCCGTGAAGTTGAAAGCGCCGGATCAGGAAGAGCAGCAGACTTCCGCGCTCGCTCTTGTGATCGACCGGTCCGGCTCGATGGCAGGACAGAAAATCGAGATCTGTAAGTCAGCTGCGATTGCTACCGCGGAGTTGCTCTCGGCTCAGGATTCGATCGGGATCTATGCCTTTGACTCGCAGGTTCACGAGATCGTTCCAATGACTAAAGTCACCTCGACCAGTGCGATCGCGAATCAGATCTCTCTGCTCGGATCGGGAGGGGGAACGAATATTTACCCGGGTATGGTTATGGCGCGGGAGGAACTCAATTCGCAGAAAACGAAGATCAAACACATGATTGTCCTCACCGATGGTCAGACATCAGGCCAGGGCTACCAGGCGCTCGCTTCCCAGTGCCATGCCGAGGGGATCACAATTTCGACCGTAGCCGTTGGTGCCGGAGCGCAAGTGGGCCTGCTTCAGGCAATCGCTGCCGCTGGGGGTGGTCAAAGCTACGTGACGATGGACCCGACTGCGATCACTCGTATTTTTACCCAGGATACAATGACCCACACCGGGCGAATGATTCGGGAGGATGCCTTCGAGCCAAAGCTTGTCGAGGATCACCCGATGCTTCGTGATTGGACAGATGGAGAGGCTCCACCTCTGCTCGGTTACGTAAAGACCAATCGTAAGGCAACCGCGCAGATTCCCCTGGTCACCGATACAGGAGATCCGCTTCTTGCTCACTGGCGTTTCGGGTTGGGCAAGGTGACGGCCTTTACTTCAGACTGCAAATCCCGCTGGGCAGCGCTGTGGGTCTCGGACTGGCCTGGCTACAGCCAGCTCTGGTCACAGATATTGCGGGAAACAGCGCGCCCCCCTCAAGGGCTCAATATGGACCTTCGCCTCGAAGATCGAGGGGATGTCATTTCTGTTGCCGTCGACCTCGCGGAAGATGCGGGGACGCGGCGGAACGGAGAGCAGGTCGAAGCGGACATCTTTCACGTTCCTTCTAATTCGCTCGGGTCGGGGATGAAGAATGTCGAAACCCTCTCGCTCGATCAGGAAGGCCCGGGGTGGTATGAAGCTGAATTTCGCCCGAGCGATCCTGGAGTGTATCTCGTTCGCGCTCGATCAGGCTCTCAACTCGTGTCCGCCGGATACGTTCACAATCCTTCCAACGAAGTTGCGACCGGGCAGATCGATGAAGCGTTTCTCCGCGAAGTTTGTGAAATGACAGGCGGGAGCTACTTGGCGAGCGCTGACGACGAACTCGAATTTACAGGAACCGACGTCGCTCGTTATGTCGAGCTCTGGCCCTGGCTGCTCTTCGGGTTCCTTGCGTTCTTTCTCATCGATCTCTGCATTCGGAGATACGAGAATGTTCTCGGTGTGGGCGAACAGGTGGGGCGGGTTTTTGGGAAAAGGTAAGGGAAGACAGCCTAGCGA
>JAKMGR010000254.1 GCA_022424805.1 Verrucomicrobiales bacterium | reverse complement strand
GCGCATCGAGCGGGACATGGGGCGCACGATAGGCGAGATAGAGAAAGAACGACTCCTCCGCATGACGATCGATGAAAGCGGTCGCGGCCGCGGAACAAGCATCGAGGTGATACATCTTCGTGTCTTCCTTGCCCGGTGCTTGATCGGAACCGTCAATTCCATAGTTGGCAAAGCCGGGACGATTGGAGTTCTTGGCAAAGACATCGTCGAATCCGTGATTCGAAATCTCCTGCACAGGGCCGAGATGCCATTTCCCGATCTGGCCAGTGGCATACCCAGCATTCTTCAAGCGCTCCGCAATGATCTGCTCCGCGTTGAATCCATCAAGCGAGCTGGCGTTGGTTTCCAAACCAAATCGACTCTGATCCCGCCCAGCGAGAAGCCCGCCCCGAGACGGGACACACTGGGGAGCCGTCACATAGCCGCTCGTGCAGCGCACACCATCAGCCGCAAGCTGATCGATGTGCGGCGTTTTTAGATCATCGTATATCCCGACCGCCCCAATATCCGGCCAACCGTGATCATCCGTAAATATGAGAATGATGTTGGGTTTTTCCGCCGCACTGAGACATGGGAAAAGACAGGAAAGTGAAAGAGAGACGAGGGCAAGTATTCGCATTTGTTGAATTGCATCTTATGACAAAGACCAGACATGGGCCACGTTTTTGCTATCGTGGCTACATTCTCATCAGTGCCCACCCGGGGTAGTGGCAAACATATCTCCGTCACCGCGACGTTTCTGGAAAGGAGCACTCTCTAAAACGCCATAGAGAATTTCTTTCAAGGTCGCACCACGATTCTCGGTATCGCTCACAATTTTATCGATGGTCGGTGCGTCGTAGTATTCGATTCCTCGCCCGACGGAAAAGGTAAGAAGCTTCTCGGCGAGGGCGCGATGAAAATCACGATAGCGGGCTGTCGCCAGAATCTTGCTGAGTTCCTTGGCATTCCCAAACTGCTCGCCAGTCATGAGCTTTCCGCTCCCATCGATCGGCTGCCCATTGTAGGTATCACGCCACAGTCCGACCGGATTGTAATTTTCCAAAGCCAACCCGATCGGGTCCATCCGGGCGTGGCAGGAGGCGCACATTTTTTCTTCCGAGTGAAGTGCCAGCAATTCACGGAGCGGAAGGTTCTTCTTATCCCCCTTGGCCGTTTCCTCGAGTGGGGGCACATCAGGAACGGCTGGAGGAGGCGGAGTCGCCAGGAAGTTCTCGAGCACAAAGAGCCCTCGTTTCACGGGCGAAGTCCTCGTTGGGTTGGAAGTAACAACATGAAAGGTCGCCTGGGAAAGAATTCCTCCGCGCTTCGAATCCTTCGGAAGGTCGACCTTTCTCATGTTTTTTCCTTTCACGCCCTCGACGCCATACCACTCCGCCAAGGGCTCGTTGAGATAGGTGTAGCGAGCTGTCAGCAACTCGGTCGCAGGTCGATTCTCGCGGAGCACATGAGCAAAGAACTCTTCGCTCTCTTTCCGCATTGATTCCCGCAATTGTCCACTGAACGTCCGGCGTGCCTGACCCAGGTCCCTAATATTCAGAACGCGACGCTCGTCGATGTGCATGGTTTGAACATCCCGCGCCATAAGCCACTGACCCACAAAATTACGAATGAACCGGTCTGATTTATCATCCTTCAGCATGCGGTTGATCTGGTCGCGCCAACTTGCCCGGAGTTTACCTTCCCCGGCGAGACGCATCAGTTCCTCATCCGGCGTGGAACTCCAGAGAAAGTAAGAGAGACGAGACGCGAGCGCGTATTCATCGATCGGGACTACCTTGCCAGGATTGTCCGGCTCGGGCTGAATTTCGGCCCGCATCAGAAAGCGCGGGCTTACGAGAATCGCGGTGATCGCCCGAGCAATTCCATCTTCGAAACTGTTGCCTGCCTGCATATCCACTTGGCGGGCAATGGCGACAAGTCGCTGCAAAGTCCTGTCATCGACTGGACGCCGGAAAGCCCGGGTAGCGAAGCGTCGAAGGATTTTCTCGCGATAGGAATCGCGGGCTTTTTCATCAGTAGACGGAGGCCCTTCGGAAAAGAGATATCGCATATGCCATGGGTAGTCTTTCTGGCTTCCATCGAGCGGTCCGCGAATTCGAATGCTGTCGACAACCACAGCGAGTTCTTTTTCTCCTTCGTTTGGCTTTTCGCCTTCTTCCGTTGCGATCCATAAAGTCTGGTCACGCCCTTTCTTCATCGTCGTTTTTGTCTTCAGACTCAAGCTGCGGGAGTTATCCCAGCCCAATTTGCGTGAAGTAAGTTCTTTGTCCCCCAGACCCACCTTCAGCGTGCCACTGTGAGAGCTGGCTTCTTCGGAACCGCTGATTCGAAAGTCGAGGATAATCTCGTATTCTCCATCGAAGTTGATCCACGGATTACCTTCCATCTTTCTAGCATGACTGAAGGGAAGCCACTCGACCGACCAGCTTTCACTGCGATCATCCCGAAAGTCGTCTTTGTTCAACCACCATTCCTGAATCTCCGGCCCATCGGTCGGCACGGCTTTTTTCACCACCTGCTCGGCTGCTTCGAGATATTTCTCCATCAATAAGGGGGAAATACTGAGCACATCTCCAATCGTATCAAAGCCGTAGCCCGTGTCATCGGCAGGAAGAATATCTTCGACCCCGAAATCAATATTCAGCAAATCTTTGATCGTGTAGCGATACTCCTCCCTATTAAAACGCCGAATCGTGACTCGTCCGGGATCCGGGTTTTCGTGATCGATTTTGAAAACCTTGCTTTCAATAAAGGCGAGCACCTTGCCCCGCTGGCCATCACTCAGCTGCTTTTTGTCCGCCGGAGGCATCAGGTTGCTACGCACATTTTTCCACGACTCAAACCAGACGTCGAAATTCTGCAGGTGCTTGGCAATGGAATCGTATTCATCCATTGCGAAGTCGCCCTTATCCATGCCATCACCGTGGCAATCGTAACAGAAATCCATCAAGATCGGCTCGATTTCGTCGAAAGCCTTTTCATCAGCCACAAGCGAGGGGAGCGAGACCGCAAAAAGCGCGGTTGTAAAAAGGAAATGTCTGGAGAATAAACAATTCATTGTCTGGGAAAGGTTACGTCAGAGCTCTGGCAAATCATCGCACGCAACGACGTAAAAGGCCGACCGTCGCTTGCTTTCGAGAATGCCGCTACGCAGATCTTATTACTTTTTTTCGAATGTAACAAAGCGAGGAGCGGAGTCTCGATTCAGCTTTCCACTCACTTCGAGAGCGACCTCCGACTTCCCTTTTTCGACCTTCACATTTGGAAAAATCACTTCGGCACCATCCACGTCGAACGATCCCCAGATAACCTGATCACAGCTCTCCTCAGGAAAATCAAAAAGGAGAAAAAGAAACTCAAACGAGCGAAGACTCCCCGTAATCGCATGAGGGTAAATAACATCCGAAGATTTGACAGCCAGCTCCGAGCCAAGCGTGCTCTGCTCGCTGCGCTGAATTAGGTCTAATCTCGCGCGAGAGGCTGTAGCGAAATCCTTTTCAGCCGCCAGCGCCCGGGCGTTTCCGATATGAAGTGTGACGCACTGCTTAGGACAAGCTTCTCGCCTTTTTTCACCACGCCGATATCGCTGAGGACACCGGACTGATCCTTGTCGTCGATATCCCCATCGATGCAGTAGATCGCGTTCGGTGCATTGTCTCCCACCTGATAGAACCCGCCGCACTGTCCGTTTCCAGCGACAAGCTCGAGATGTTGGACGGCGACATCCTGATCAAATGTCAGGGTCAGTGTTTCGCCGTCATCGACTTGGCGAGTCCTACCGGTCGAGATACCCATTCCACGCGGATTAAAATGCGGCTGGCCACCCGACAATTCGACAATCGCGGTCACCGTTTCCAGTTCCGCCATGACGACGGACTTCTCAATGGAACCTTGAGGCTGCTCGTCCTCCTGTGCTGAGAAATCAAACTGCTCCCTCTTTCCCCACCGGACTGCAGCCAAACGATGTCCCCCGATGTTGCGATGGTGTAAAGCACCTCGTGTCAGGAATTGCACGAGAGGCTCGAGGTCCGGCTCTGAAATAAGGTTCGTTTCCTCTTTCGGATCCTTCGCCAGATTATAGAACTCAATCGGGGTGGCCTCGCCTCGACGAAGAAGAGAGGCATCGAAAAAGAGTTTCCATTTCCCCGCAATCACTTCTCCTTCTACAATCGGATCATCCATGCGAAAAGCGGCGACAGCCGGATCGCCTTTTGCCTCTTTGTGATCATGTGCAAAAACGGGCGGACGACGCTTGATCGCTTCTCCCTGCCACGCTGACAGAACACTGAAGCTGTCTTCCGCTCCTTTTTCCCCTGCGAGCGAATCGGGCAATTCCGTTCCGATCAATTCCGCAAAAGTCGCGAACATATCGGTAAGACAAAGCAGACCCGGATCCGTCCGCCCTCCGGTATCTGTATTGCCATCGCCGATCCCGACACCTGAACCAGCTACCAGAAATGGAACTCTATGGCCGCCCTCGTAGGCAGAGCCCTTGTGACTGCGAAAAGGTCCCGAGGCGATGTCGCTGTTCTTCTCGGCTCCGTTGTCTGAAGTAAAAACGACCACTGTGGTATCGATCAGCTTCTTACCTGGATTTCTCGGGTCATCATTCTTCTCCAACCAATCCAGAAAGCGGCCGAGGATAAGGTCATTTTCATAAATAAAATCATGGCGCAGATCCATGGGATCGCCCGCTTTCGTCCGCGAAGCTCCGCGACTCGGCTTTTCTCCAATTTTCTCGTCAGGCGTGTAGGGCGAATGATTCGAGGGAGATGGGTAGTAGAGAAAGAACGGCTTTTCGGCATTCTCCCCGCCATCGAGATGCGAATCAAGATAGCTGATCGCGAGATCTGAATGGCGCCCACCCAACTTCGTGAGCACGTAGGCATTTTCTCCCTCGGAAATGAGTTCTTTGCCATTGCTGGTCGCACTCACCAAATCGCTCCCGTGGATATGCCCGGGTCCAACGGACTGTTCTGGTCCGTTTTTTCTCTTCCCCTTCCCCGCTCCGCTCGCATCAGGCCCGGATGTCCCATGGGAACGGGAAGTGACTCGAACGAAATCGAAGCCATGATCCTCAGGTCCATCGAAAAGTGGTTTTGTCAGGTCAGCATCCTCCCATCCGGCAGCAGGCGTCCCATCTGCCCTCTTGTAGCGCAAGCCGACGTGCCATTTCCCAACGACGGCAGTCCCATATCCCTCGCTGCGAAACATCGTAGCTAGCGTAGGCCGATCACGCTCGATCATGGGATCACCCTGACTTCCGAAAAGAACCCAGTACTTGAGCCGGTTTCGCCAGGGGTAGCGCCCCGTAAGCAATCCATATCGAGTGGGCGAACAACGCGAAGAAGGCGTATGTGCATCGGTGTAACGAACCCCCATCCGCGCAAGACGTTCCATGTTCGGCGTATGAACCTGTACATCGTCGGCATTGCCGGTGAAATCCTGATAAGCGCTCGTGTCGCCCATTCCCATGTCGTCCGCCATCATGAAAATGACGTTGGGCTTCTCTACAGCAAAACTCGAAGCCACGAGGAGAGAAAAAAGGAAGATAGCAGCACGCATTGCCAGAATCGGATCAGTCAAAGATCGGATAAAAGGTATTAAAAGCAGCCTCTCCGAACTCGGCAGGATCGTTGAAGCGGCGATCACGATTCATCGAATCAATCGCGAGCATATCGCTGTAAGACAACTCGAAATCGAAGATCTCGATATTCTCTTTCAAGTGCGCTGCCGTCTGCGTTTTTGGAATCGCAACAGTCCCGCGCTGGACTGCCCACCGAAGTGCAATTTGGCCGACCGTTTTTCCATATCCTTCCGCGATTTTCTGAATATCAGGATCGTCAAAAAGGCGTTCGCTGTCCTCCGCCATGGAAAGCGGAACGTAGGAACTTGCTCCAAAAGGAGAAAAGGCTGTCGTCACGATTTCGTTTTCCTGACAAAAGCGCAACAGGTTCTGCTGGGTCAGGTAAGGATGCATCTCGACCTGATTCACCACCGGATGAATCCGCGCGTAGGAGAGCAAGTCCCGAATCATCGCAGTGCCCAGGTTGCAGACTCCAATGTTTTTCACGAGCCCGGCATCCACGAGTTCTTCCATCGCCCCCCACGTATCGGAGTAAGGAACTTTCACATGCTTCATCGCAGGGTTCTCGGCCTCTTCGTCGAAAAACCAACCCGGAGGATAGCGCTCTTTAAAAGGGACATAGGCCAGTGTAACGGGAAAGTGGATCAGGTAGAGATCGAGTTGATCGAGACCAAGATCGGAAAGCGATCTCTCGCAGGCAGCGCGGACGTGATCTGGATGATGAAAGGTATTCCAGAGCTTCGAAGTGATCCAGAGATCGTCACGCGAAGTGCCATTCGCGATCGCACTTTTCAATCCTTCTCCCACCGCAACTTCGTTGCCGTAGTCACAGGCGCAATCAAAGTGGCTGTAGCCAAGTGAGACCGCCTCAGGGATCAATGTAGGAAGGACTTCATCAGGAATTTTCCAGGTGCCCAATCCGATCGAAGGAAACTGGTCACCGCTTTTCAGCGCAAAATGGGAAAGAGAATCGCTCATGAGGAAAGGCATAGCGGGACGGAAGACATATCGCAAGTCCGGCTTTGCGATGAGGCTACTTCCAGAGAGATGCGAAGCTCCTAAAGAATTGACCCCGGTCCATTTCACCTATTAGCTTCGCAATATGAAAACGCTTCTTCTCACAGCCGCCCTACTTTTTTCTTTTTTCAGCCTCGCCCTTTCCAATCCTCCGTCCATGCTGATTCAGCAGGCGGCGGAAATCGCGCAAGCCGATCTGGAGTCCCGGAGCATCCAGGGAACCGTTTTCATCGAGCAGATCAATTACAAAAAAGGAGGTGGCATCAGCGGCGATCCTCCATACTGGGAAGTTCTCTGGAACAAGCCATTTCCAGCTCAGACAAAAGGGCGCAACGAGATCGGTCTGCGCATCACGTTGGACGGGAACTACAAGCGGTCTGTGAAATAGCCGTTAGCCTGCCCCCAAATCGTAGCTGTTAGAGGTAGGGTGAGGCGTCCCTGGCGAGGGTTAAGCGAAGAACGACGTCTCGATTCTCCTGCACACGAGTGAGTATTCGAGCTTTTCAATCGTAAAATATGCTGACTCCGGCTCGTTCAGCCTGCCACTTTTTTCGGGCGATTTGCCAAAGCACTCCCTCCCACGCAGATCACGAGATTCAGTACCAATCCGTATAGTCCCGGATTGAATCCGGAACTCTTGATCGTGGAAAGCACACCCGCTCCTTCTGCTGGCACCCAGAAGAACGAGAGAGCGAATACGAGGCCAACCGCCATCCCGAGAAAAACCGGACCGGCTCGCATTCCCTTCCAGTGGATCCCGATCATGAACGCCGGGGCCAGCTGGATCAGCATGTCGAATTTCATTCCCAGCAATTGGACCAGCGTGATTTCACCTTCCAACTGATTCAAATAGATCGTCAAAGCGGTCAGGGAAAACACGAGCACGATCGAAACAAGTTTCCCTACCATGGTGAGACGCTTTTGAGATGCATCAGGTGAAACGAAGCCCTGGTATATGTCCTTCGTCAGCATGCTGGAAATCGAGAGAAGCGCCGAGTCCCCCGTCGACATAATCGCACCGAGAATGGCGGCGAGAATCAGCACGACAATCGCCGTTCCAAACCAGCCTCCCTCCGCCACTTGCCGAAGCATCACCGTCAGTGCCGTATCCGTCTTGGCACCTTCAAGGGATTCGGGGAGATGAGCTGCCACCGTAACGCCGACGAGAATTGCAATGAGGGTCGCGCACAGAGGCATGAATGACATCGCTGCCAGTCCACGACGAAGAGCACGCGAACTTTTCGCCGCATAAATC
>JAKMGR010000227.1 GCA_022424805.1 Verrucomicrobiales bacterium | reverse complement strand
TTGTTTCGGGACGCTATTCAGCCTCCGTTTCTACGATCGAAGAAATTGAAACATACGAGAAAGTCGCGAAATCGCTGAGAGAAAAAGCGAAGCTCCATCTCATCGTCGACACAGGCATGGGAAGAATGGGCGTCATACCCGACCATTTTTCAGATCTCATTGATCTGATCAATGCTGCCGAGTTTTGTGAACTCGAAGGCTTAGCGACTCATTTCCCGTCAGCTGACGAAGATGAGGCATTCACGCTTTCCCAAATTGAGCAATTTTCCTATCTCCTGAACACAGTAAAACTCGCGGAAGGAAACAAAATCCACCTCGCAAACAGTGCCGGCTTGATCGGTTACTCGGACAAAATGCCTTTCGCCGCCCTTGTCCGTCCTGGGCTCGCCCTCTACGGCGTCTCCCCTCTTCCCGAACAGGCGAAAGAGATTCGCCCAGCTCTTTCTTTCCGGACCAAAGTCACACTCGTCCGAGAACTCCCCGCTGGTTGCGGTATCAGCTACGGTCGAACTTTCGTCACTGATAGTTCCACTCGCGTGGCGACTCTGGCCGCCGGATACGGTGACGGGTATCCTCGCCATCTCTCCGGAAAAGGCGCCGACGTGCTCATCCGTGGCACCCGCTGCCCCCTTCTCGGTCGTGTGACAATGGATCAGATCGTCGTAGATGTCTCGCACCTCGAAACCACACAACCCGGTGACGAAGCGATCCTGATTGGCTCCCAAGGAGACGAATCCATTACCGCAGCCGAAGTCGCGGAGAAAGCGGGAACGATTCCGTGGGAGCTGTTTACAGGAATAACGCCGCGGGTGGAGCGGTTTTACGTGTGAACCGCAGAGCTTATCCGCTGCTGGTTTTTCGCGGGAATCGGTTAGCAAAAAGCACATAATCCATCTGCATGATGATCTTCTGCGATTATTACAATTGGCTCAGTCAATGGTGGGGCGAAGCGTCCCTGCTGAGCCGCTGGAAACAGATTTGAGGTTTGAACACACTCCCGACGCAACCATTCTCGCTGGATTCGAAACTTCATTGTCCGCGCGACGGCACGGCAGGGGCACTTCGCCCCACCTTCTCGGTCAATTACGTTTCTTACAACCTCGCTCAGCCCACAGTCGCCTCTTCCACATGAAGTCGGTAAACATCCCCAAACCTCTCATCAAGCCAATCCAGATGCGTCGTGGTGATGAGCTTTTGTGATTCCTCCGGCCACGCTGCCATCAGCGCATTGCGGCGATCCGGGTCGAGCTCACCAAAAACATCGTCGATCAGCATGATCGGGGGTTGATCCCGCGCTTCGAGAAAGAGACGCGCCTGTCCCAATTTCAATGCGAGAGCCACGGTTCGCTGCTGCCCCTCGCTCGCGAATTTGGCGGCGGGCATTTCGTTTAGCAAGAGGGACAGGTCATCCCGATGCGGACCCGCGACGGTTTGACGACGCCGAAATTCCTCCTCCCGACGTTCGAAGAGAATAGCTGAGAGATCATCATTTTTCCCCGACGCAGACTCATAATTCAATGTCAGAGTTTCCCCGTTTCCGCTGATCTGATTCTGGGCTTCGGCGGCGCGTGGAGACAACTGACCGATGAGATCCCGCCGATGCGCGGAAATGATTCGCCCCTGTTCGTTGAGAATCCTTGTATAGGCATCGACCTCATCCCACTTGGGACTCGCATCCCGCTTCAGGAGGAAATTTCGTGAGCGCAGTGCTTTCTCATACGCCCTCGTCGCAGCCCGGTAACCCGGAAACATTTGCGAGGCCATGAAATCGAGGTATCGCCGGCGTCCATCCCCGCCCCCTCGAACGAGAGCTAGATCGTCATTTGCCATCCAGACTACAAGCGCGCTGTGTCGCAGAAAATCAGCACTGCGCTTCTGGGCCTCTCCATCGACGAGAAGCTTTCTTCCTGATTCTCGATATTGGAAACGGAGGTCAGGGCATTCCCCTCCTTCCAGTTTTCCACCAACCACGAATGCCTTTTCCGAAAAACGAATCAGTTCCGACAGCTTCGAGGATCTCGGACTTTGTATTCGGAGCAATACGCAGACCGCCTCCAGAATCGAAGTTTTTCCCTGCGCATTGTTTCCATGAAACAGCGTGATGCCGTCAGGCAGAGCCAACGACAGCGTCTCGAAACAACGAAACTGATTCAGGGACAACGAACGAAGATGCATAAAAAAGACGCCCGCAATCAACAGGGTTTGGGCGAAGATTCAATAGGGTATGATGCCGGATCTGACAGGGTTAGCGCAAAGTCTTACAATGGCCACGAATCCTCTACGACAAAGTGGTGATACCCGGATTCGTCAGTAAATAAACAAGGATGAGAGATTGGCTGTGTCAGCTCGACTGCCCTTGTCTCTCCCAGATCGAGCCAGAACGGCTTGGCCATCATCTCTGCGGACCGATCCTTCAACTCGGAGTAGAACTGCCAGGTTCCCCGGGCATGAAGGGGATTCAGATTATCCGGCATCTCATCGATTTCAGAAACGCCTTCAGGATAGAAGATCACCCCCTTCACAAGATGCTGGCTTCTCTGAATTTCAGGATCATATAGTCTGCCGAAAGGGAGTTGCTTCGTCAGGAGGCGGTCCCGTTTCCTTTCAAAATTATCAGCTGCATTGGGACCTATGAAATGGCTGCCATTCGCTATTCGATCGGGAGCGTAGAGGTAGAATTTCAAAGCAACTTCAAGGTGCTGCAACTCACCATCTCTCCGAAAAAGAAAGTCGAGTTCCCCCAGTGTGATCTTTTCCTTCCGCACTTGAATGCCTTGTTGGATCTCTTCAATCCCCGGAGTTACCCCAAGCCATGCCTGGACCAGCGCCTCGACGTAGTATCCAACACGATAGGGAGACTTTGTCTCGTGAAAACGAATCACGGGCGACCAGTCAATGGGCTGATTTGTCAGGAAAGGATCAGGCAATCTGATCGACGCGGGAGTGACAAGCAGGTCAGGACAATCCACAAGCCAACGCAGATCCCGTTCCGCCTGTTCGATCAAATCCATGTTTCACCTAGCTCACCGACGCTCGGATCGCGTGCTGCGAAAGCTTCTCGTAGTGCGGTCGGGACGATTCGAGAAGCGGCAAAAGCTTCTCCGAAAAAGGTTCGGTCTTTTCCCGATAGGGGGCAAAACCAGTCGAGCGATGAAGATTGTGATACCAGTAGGGAGCCCAGGGCCCATCTTCTTCGCGAGGTCCGGGTTCCCACGCCAGCATACCCTCATCGAAAGGGATGCCGAGTTTTTTTGTCAGAGTCGAGAGGACGCCTCGCGGATCGAGAAGAAGCTCTTTCGAATCGAGAACGAGAGCAGGGCTACCGGCTTCCGCCAGCATGTCGAACCAGATCGACTGGGCCTCGTAGGCGGCGTCTCGCGGAGTCGGTTCGGCGATTTGATTCACGAGCGAGGGAAGCATTTGCTCTGGATCACGAATCAGAAACACATTTCGAATGCGCTCATCGAAAAGCCACGAATCGTCGAGCTCAATCAGGTGATGCGCCATATTTTTGAGAAAATAGACTGGCGCATCGTTCGGTGGAGAGAGGATTGTCTCCCGAAGAATTTTCTCTCCATCCTGCTCAAGCACTCCCAACAGGTCATCACGATGCGGTTGCTGCGCCTTTGTCAGCTTCAAGTAGTGTCCGTAGAGCGGTTCATCGACGACGGCGGTGTCAGACCGCTCGGCGAAGGAATACATCAGGGCCGTAGAAACATTCCGGGGACCGGAGAGAAGATTGATGATGAGAGACATGAGGAATGCGACTGACCAGCATGCTAACGAAACCGCTCCGGCGGTCTCAAGCTCTAAGCTTACTTATGGGTCACATAGAGTTTCCGAATCGCGACTTCGCCAAAGGCATCAGCCTTGTCACCCTTTTCCAGATTCGATTGGAGATAGCAACCCGCTTTGAAATAAAGTCCGTCGCGCTCAATTTTCCACTCCATGACCTGCTTGCGCTCGAAGAGTGCTCGGATCCGACTGCTGTCGCAGATGAGCATGAGATTGAAAAACGTGCCCAGCTCGTAGTTGTCATTGAGCATGACATCGTCCGCTCCGTTGCGTTCGAGAAAGAGCTTCTTCCCCTCTAACCGAAGCATGAGGATATCGTCTTCTGCATCGTGAACCTGCACACAGACGACATGGGGTTTCTTTTTGGGAATAGCGTTGATGGCAGCCTCGATCGTGAGGTTGTGAACTTTTCCATCGTTTGTTCCCCAGCTGATTTCATCCTTCCCTCCCTTTTTCATCTCACGGAGTTCGCTGCGCGAATACTCCGAGTTTTTTGTAGTGGGGTCGCCGGTTCGGGTCCGAAATATTACGGCGTCCCCCTCTTCCGAAAGATGGAAGAAATCAGGATCCTCGAAGTAGCGTAGCGTTGGCTGGGTTACTTCGTCGGCTTCGCCATCGCCGTCGTCATCATAGGGGATGGTGAGCTTCCAGATCAGCAAGGTGAACACATCGCCAGCATGGTTTTTTCCCAAAACGATCGACGCGCCGACCACGGAAAAGCTGATCGCGAAAAGAAGGAAGTATCGGGAGATAAAACGCATTGGCAGGGAGGCTACCTTAAACGAAATCACAGCCTCCGCCATTCGAAGCCGCTCTGCTCCAGCAAGTCGTCTGCTTCCTTTGGCCCCCACGATCCAGCGGGATATTCGGCCATTTTGGGAGGGTTCGGCGACTTGTGCCAGGCATCTTCGATCTGGTCAACGTAAGACCAGGCCGTTTCGACTTCATCCTTTCGCGCAAAGAGAGTGGCATCACCGGCCATGGCATCGAGAAGGAGGCGCTCGTAGGCTTCCGGGCTGCTTTTGCCAAAACTGGTCTGGTAGCGAAAATCCATTTTCACCGGCTGCAAAGTCGCAGCAGGACCAGGGCGCTTGGACCGCATCCCCAGCGAAATCCCTTCGTTTGGCTGAATGCGAATTACGAGGACATTTCCCGGCATCGCCTCGGCACCGACAGCGGCGTTGAAAAGAACGTTCGGCGCGGGTTTGAGGTGGAGCGAAATCTCCGTTCCTTTCTTTGGCAAACGTTTGCCCATCCGCACGTAGAAAGGCACGCCTTCCCACCGCCAGTTATCGATCATGATCTTGAGTGCGACGTAGCTCTCTGTCATCGAACCTGAATTGACGCGGTCCTCGCGACGATAGCCCACGACCCCGTTTCCATTCACGGTTCCCGATGTGTATTGGGCCCGCACAACGTTTTCGGCAACATCTTCAACTCCGGTGAAGGACCGAAGCGACTTCAGAACTTTCACCTTTTCATCGCGGATACCATCGGCGCTGAGATCCGAGGGAGGCTCCATCGCGATGAGGCTCAGCAATTGCAGCAGGTGATTCTGCACCATGTCGCGGAGAGCACCCGACTTGTCGTAGTAGCCACCACGACCGCCTTCCATTCCGAGATGCTCAGCACAGGTGATCTGCACCTGTTCGATAAAGCGATTGTTCCAAAGCACTTCGAAAAGCTGGTTCGCGAAACGGAGCACCATGATGTTCTGGGCCGTTTCTTTTCCGAGGTAGTGGTCGATCCGGTAGGTGTTCTCCTCGGGGAAAACCTCGTTCACGACTTTGTTGAGATGCTGTGCCGTTTCGAGATCGGTGCCGAATGGCTTCTCGACGACAGCGCGTGTCCAGCCGTTCTCCGACTCATTCAACCCCGACTCGCGAATGTGAAGGAGAATGTCATCGAAGAACTCCGGCGCAGATGCGAGGTAGAAAAGCCGGTTCGGGCTCGCTCCGTCCTTCTCCATCTCGTCGAGGCGCTTTTTGAGCGAGGCGTAACCGTCGCCATCGTTGAAATTGCTTTCGTGATAATAAACGCTCTGGGAAAATTGCTCCCAGAGATCCTGGTCATGCCCCTGCCGGGAAACTTCGCGACTCAGTTTCTCGAGACCTTCGCGAAATTCCTCATCCGATTTTTCGCGGCGAGCAAAACCAACGACGCGCAGCCCAGGAGGCAGATCACCATCGGCAGCGAGATTGTAGAGTGCCGGAATCAGCTTTCGGTGCGTGAGATCACCCGTCGCGCCAAAAATGACGAGATCACAGGATTCGGGATGGTTGCGGAGGCTTAGGTCATCCTCTCGGAAAGGGTTGTCTTCCATCGACGGCATGAATCCGCAGTTTTGGGATCATTGCAAACAAATTGAGGAAGGAATCTTGCTTCTTTCTACACATGGACGCGATGACCAGACATCCTCAACACCGGGACTTTGGTGAGCTGAAATAGGCTCTGCGGTCTCTGTCCATGCTTCATCAAGCCATCAAACAGGGTGTTTTCGTGGATCTGAATACGATAGAAGTCCTTCAAAATCGTCATGGCATATCAACGGGCAAAGGTTTCGATCCAGTTCGGCTGTGTCGTTTTCGCGGGTGTCGCAAGCAGGTCCTCGAGAGCGTCTTCGAGTTCGTGAAACCGAAACCGAAAACCGAGTCCGTGAATTTTCACGGGGAGGCCTCGCCGTCCGTTCAGAGCCAAATCC
>JAKMGR010000182.1 GCA_022424805.1 Verrucomicrobiales bacterium | reverse complement strand
GGTTGAAACCCCTATTTCACTAACAGGTTTCGGCACAGGAGTCAGTTTTTTTGCGCTGGGTCAATTTCGACGAAGAAATTTTGTTTCCGAGACGTCCATCCAATAAAAGGCAGACTTCAAAGTCCAGCCCAAGACCGGCTGCTTGAGCTGCCGTAATGCCAGATGTTCGGCGACTGAAGTCGCCTCGCCTTTCTTCTTTGCAGCGGGGGAAACCCTCGCATACCGGACCTCAAACACCTATCAGCATTCGATCGGGATTCTCGATGCACTCCTTCACCCGAACGAGAAAAGTGACGGCTTCCCTCCCGTCGACGATGCGATGATCGTAACTCAGCGCAAGATACATCATCGGACGAATCACAACTTCCCCGTCGATCGCAACAGGACGTTGCTGGATGCTGTGCATTCCGAGGATACCGGACTGCGGTGGATTGAGGATCGGAGTGCTGAGAAGTGAACCGTAAATTCCTCCATTGGTGATGGTGAAAACACCGCCTTGCAAGTCATCAAGCGAGATTGATCCCTCACGCGCTTTCGTCGCGTAGCCGATAATGTCCTGCTCGATTTCGGCGAACGACTTCGTGTCACAATCACGAATCACGGGAACGAAGAGCCCCTTGTCTGTTCCCACTGCAACACCGACGTCGTGAAAGTGGTTCTGGACGATCTCATCACCTTCGATCTGGGCATTGATTCCGGGCACCGCCTTCAATCCGTCGACGACGGCTTTGATGAAAAAGGACATGAAGCCGAGCTTCACCCCGTGTTTGGCGACGAAGTCTTCCTGAACTCGCTTGCGAAGAGCCATCACATTCGTCATGTCGCACTCGTTGAAAGTGCTTAGGATTGCAGCTTCCTGTTGAGCGTTAACGAGATGGGTAGCGATTTTACGCCGTAGTGGAGAGAGTTTCTTGCGGGTTGTCCGCTTCTCCGATGCAGCTGCCGGGGCCTCCTTCTCTTTCTCGCTACTCGCGCCACCAGATGCCGCTTCAAGGACATCTGACTTGGTAATTTTTCCGGCTGCGCCAGTTCCCGTGACGGAGGAAAGATCCACTCCTTCTTCTTCAGCGATCTTTCGAGCGACCGGTGTCACCCGAATGTCGCCCGCTGGTTCTGGCGCGGGCTCAGCGGCTGCCTCCGATGAGCCATCGGAATCTGCCGCCTCTTCTTCTGGACTTTCGGAGTGCCCTTCGGATGCCTCACCCTCCTCGACGATGGCTACTACCGCGCCAATATCGAGATCATCACCTTCGTTGGCCTGATGCTTCAGAATGCCAGAGGTCTCGGTGGGAATCCCTGTGGAGACTTTGTCGGTCTCGATCATGAGAACTTCCTCACCGGACTCAACATATTCGCCGTCGGCCTTGAGCCAGGTTCCGACAGTTGCGGAAGTGATCGATTCCCCGACCGAGGGTATTTTGATTTCTTGAACCATTTTCGTAAAACCTTACTTGTTGAAAGCCTCTTTGATGAGGCGCTCCTGCTCCATCTTGTGAATCGTTTTGGAGCCGGTTGCCGGGCTCGCGGCTGTGTCGCGACCAGCGTAACGCACCGAGTGTTCTGTCATTTTTTCCAATCGTGGCCCGACGAAAGTCCAGGCACCCATATTAAGAGGTTCCTCCTGACACCACACCCACTTGGTCGCATTTTCGTAGCGGGAAGCAACCATCTGAATGTGACTTCCCCAAAAGGGGTAAATCTGCTCAATTCGAATGATCGCGACGTTGTTGATTTCGTTTTTTGTCCTGTAATCGTCGAGCTCGTAGTATACCTTGCCGGTGCAGAATATAAGACGACTGACATTTTCCGGATCGTCGCGCCGGTCATCGATGACCTCCTGGAAAACGGTCTTCTCTCCGAATTCCTCGATGTTCGATACGCATCGAGAGTGGGTCAGCAAGCTCTTTGGCGTCATGATGACAAGCGGTTTGCGAAACTCGCGGGCAAGTTGCCGGCGAAGAACGTGAAAATACTGTGCCGGGGTCGTCAGATTTACGACCTGCATATTTTGCTCGGCGCAGAGCTGGAGAAAACGCTCGAGACGCGCGCTGCTGTGCTCCGGACCCTGCCCTTCGTAGCCGTGAGGCAGCAACATCACGAGATCACTCCGTCGTTGCCATTTCGATTCCGCAGAACTGATGAACTGATCAATGATCACCTGCGCCCCATTTCCAAAATCACCGAACTGCGCTTCCCACAACACGAGGGCATCCTCGCAGGTCATCGAGTAGCCGTATTCAAAACCCAGGACTGCGAACTCGGAGAGGTTGCTGTTGTAGACCCACAACTTCTGCGTCTGCTCATCAGAAATATGATTCAGCGGCGTGTAGCGCCTTCTCGTTTCTGAATCATAGAGAACGGCGTGACGATGACTGAATGTGCCGCGTCGGCAGTCCTGTCCTGACAATCGCACCGCAATGTCCTCACGAAGCAGCGTTCCAAAAGCGAGAGATTCGCCAAGTGCCCAGCTGATCCCTTCGCCACTCTCAATCGCTTCGCGCCGAGGTTTAATGAAGCGCTTCTCCAGCTTCTCATTCACCGAAATCCCATCCGGTATCGTCGAAATTTTCATCCCGATTTCGCGAACGACGTTCACCGGCACACCAGTCGGAACTGGATCATGGGAGAACTCAGCCTGCGGCTCCGGCATCTCCTGATTCATCTGGTGCCCCTCGCCTTTCTCCGTCGCGGCTTCCAGTTCCGCATGCTCGCTATCGAGCTTTTCCTGGTAGGTATTCTCGATCGCCTTTACCTCTTCCCTGGAGAGATCCCCGCTTTTGATCAGAGCATCACGAAAGACCTTCAGCGGCGTATCCTGCTGGCGAATCTCGCGATAGGTTTGCGGCAGGGTGAAGGCAGGCTCGTCGCCCTCATTGTGGCCGTGACGACGGTAGCAAACAATGTCGACGACCACGTCTCGTCCGAATGTCTGGCGAAATTCCAAGGCCAACTCGGTAACAAATAGAACATCAAGTGGTGAATCCCCATTCACATGGAAAACCGGAGCCTCAATTATCTTCGCGACATCCGTGCAATAGACAGACGAGCGCGCATCTTTCGGTGTCGTCGTAAATCCGATCTGGTTATTGATCACAAAATGCACCGTTCCGCCGGTTCGATAACCGAGCAGCTGGGAAAGATTCAGCGTTTCCGCGACACTGCCCTGCCCCGCGAAAGCCGCATCTCCGTGGATCAATACGGGGAGAACACCGTCCCGCTCAACAAAGGAATCGCGCAGACCCGGATCCCGCAGTCGCTGGCGTGCCCGGGCCTTGCCCTCGACGACACCATTCACCGCCTCGAGGTGACTCGGGTTTGCTCCGAGATGGAGTCGAATATCGTGTCCGTCGAAGTCGAACTCAGCATCAAAACCGAGGTGATACTTCACATCCCCATCTCCCGCGACGAGATTCGGGACATAGTTTTCCGAGAACTCGTAGAGAATTACCGTGAGAGGCTTGCGCAGCAGATTCGCGAGCACGTTGAGTCGACCTCGGTGCGCCATTCCCATGACCATCTCGTGAATCCCGAAATGGGGAAAGCTCGACACCATTCCGTTGAGAGCAACCATCAGGGAATCTCCCCCCTCCAGGGAAAATCGTTTTTGCCCGACATACTTGCGGTGAAGAAATTTCTCGAAAAGTTCCGCCTCGGCGAGCCAGCGCAGCGCATCCTTTTTCGTCTCAATCGGCGGCTCGGGTGCTTTGATGCGAGCCTCAATTTTTTCCTGCACCCAATCTCGAATATCCGGCGTCTGGATGTGCATGAACTCGAAACCGATTTTACCGCAGTAAATCGTCTTCAGTTCCTCGATCATATCCCCCAACTTCATCCGTTCACCGAAACGGAAAAACTGGGTCGATACTTCCTCATCAAGATGTTCCGGGAGAAAGCCAAGTTTCTCGAGGCTCAGCAACTCCTGCTCCGGTGCCACTTCTTCCAGCGGATCCGTCCATGCCGCCGTGTGGCCAAGGGAGCGATACTGATGCACCATCGAAACGACTCGGGCGCGTGTTGCCAAATCCAGACCACCGACAATTTCCAATCCCGGATCAGTCAGCAGAGCCGCGCTCCCTTTCGGAGCCGGCTGCGTCATTCCCAGTTCGAATCCTTCGAAAAAATTGGACCACGATTCATCAACTGAACTCGGATCAGATTTCCAATCCGCGTATTTCGAATCAATCAATTCGGCATTCGCGCGGACAGATAGGGAATGGCTCATGGCTCGTGGCTCGTGGCTCGTGAATAAGGCAATAAAACTGGACATCTGCAGTCTCGCTTCGTTCGCGGAAACTGGCTAGGGAAAAAACCAGTCTCTGCTACGATTTTGACCGCTAAACCAGACACAGAATCCGAAGAAATTAGAAAGATTCATGCCAAGCTCGAAAGGACTTCTGCCTTTGGCTTCAATTCCCCCTAGAAATAGACAGGAAGAGAAAACCACGACCGAAGCGTGATCACTTCTTCCTCTCGATCGTCAGTATCGAATTATTTGGAATCCAGAAGTATAAGCGCCTGAGGTCGCAGTCGCCCAAATTCACCTTGTAGTGACTGTCGAGGTAGATGCTAGTGGCATGCGCCTCCATAATCTTCCCATTTTGTCGTTTAGCATGAATTTCGAGAGGCATCGACCGGAAGCAGCGGAATTGCGACAGCGTCGCGTTTACCGTGGTAACAAGGTGCGAGTATTGCCCCCCCTCAATCCCGGCAGGGACGACGCGCCAGTACGAACTCCTTGAAAAAGAATATCCCTATCAATAGGACACCTGTCTTCTGGCTGTAAGCTGGGCCCTATAGGATAGAACTTTAGTTTTAAAGTGTTCCAACTGCAGGATCAGGTCAGCATCGGCACAGCCACCCAACTGGATCTACCTAGTCTACTTGGCTAGCTTTGTTGTCACTGGCGTTGCCAATTTTAAATAGCCTTCTGTAACTCGCTAATAATGAGGTGGCGGGCAGAGTGGGATTCGAACCCACGGTAGAGTTTCCCCTACACACGCTTTCCAAGCGTGCTCCTTAAACCACTCAGACATCTGCCCTGAATCGCGAATTTGCGAGCGGCTAAAGTGCTTTGCATTTTCCAATTCGCAAGACTTTTTCTGCCGCCTGATAATCCTACCGGAACTGTCTCCGAATTTTCTCACAAGCAGCTGGCGAAGCATCTGCGCGTCCCCGAGGTCGGAGGACCTGATATCGACCTCGCAGCTTCCAGCGATTCCGACGCGGCTCCCTACTTCGAACCGATGAGCGAGGCAGACTTTGCAGACGCAATCGAGAAAGCCTTTCGCTCCGACGAAGACACAATGTTGCTATGGAGAAAAAACGTAATCGACCGCGTCTCCCGGTTTTCCTGGAAAGCCATTGCGGAAAACACTGAGGCGATCCTCGAGACGCTATGAGATGATCTCGACAAAGATCGAGTCCGCAGCAGCATCGCCCAGATGCACAGTTCCGCCTGACCGGCGTTTGAGCTCCAGCATTCCCGCGACCGCATCAGGTCGCAGCAGCATGACACTTTCTCCAATCTGCAACCCTTTTCCGTCGAGCCACTCTAACAGATTCGAATCTTCGTCCGAAACACGGACGATACGATACTCCCCCGGCTCTGCGCTCGACAATGCCTGCAATGAGGTCGCTGGCAGTTTCCCATCTTTGCCGGGAATCGGATCACCGTGAGGGTCATGAGTCGGATGTCCTAACATTTCATCCATCCGGTCAACGAGACGAGTCGAAACAACATGCTCAAGAATCTCGGCCTCTTCATGGACCTCGGACCAATCCAGCTTCATCACCTCGACAAGGAAGAGCTCGATCAATCGATGTCTGCGAACGACTCGGAGTGCCGCTGCTCTTCCCGATGAACGTAGCTTCAGACCTTTTCTAGGGATGTAATCGATCAACCCTTCGTCACTGAGATTTCGCATCATCGTCGTGACCGTTCCCGGAGTAACCCCAAGTTCCTCGGCAATGCGGCCGACCGTAGGCACCTCGTCACCCTCCTGCAAATGCAGGATTGCCTTCAGGTAGTTTTCGACCGTACTCGTAGCCATTAACTTTAGTTACCTCAAAGAGAAAGCACATGCAATCAATTTTATTATCTTGACCATTCAAGATACATTCCTACACTGATTACATGAAACTACGTATCATGCGTTTCACCCTGACGGTGATTCTCTCATGCTTCCCCCCCATCCTTCTTTCCTCGTGCGACAAAAACGAAGGAACGGCAGACGGGTCTAAGCCACCGCAGGCAGTAGCCACAATTGGAATGGTCGCAGATATTGTTCGCAACGTCGCCGGCGACCGACTCTCGGTGTCCTCCCTCATTGGTGAAGGGGTTGACCCTCACCTCTACAAGCCTACCTCTACCGACGTAAAATCTCTTCAGTCAGCCGATATCATTTTCTACAACGGACTGCACCTCGAAGGCAAAATGGGTGATGTTCTCTTCCGAGTCGCACGGTCAGGCAAGCCCGTTCATGCTGTCACCGAAACCTTACAAGAGCAGGAAAATTACATAGTTGAGGAGGATCCTCATGTCTGGATGGATGTTCAGGGCTGGATCAAGGCTGTTGATGTAGTTGCCAGCGCTCTCAGCGATTGGGACCCTGACGGAGCAACCATTTACCAAACTAATACCGCCAGCTACCGGGCAGAACTGGTGGAGCTGGATGCCTATGCAAAAAAAGTGCTCTCTTCCATACCCGAGTCACAGCGAGTCCTCGTCACCGCGCACGACGCCTTCGGGTATCTCGGACGCGCCTACGGCATCGAGGTCCGAGGCATCCAGGGGATCAGCACCGAATCCGAGGCCGGCGTTCGCGATATCGAGACCCTCGTCACTTTTCTTTCGGAAAAGAAAATTCCCGCCATTTTCGTGGAGTCATCTGTCTCCGATAAGAACATCAAAGCCATTGCCGAAGGCGCCAAAGCAAAAGGACACACTGTCATTATTGGCGGAGAGCTTTTCTCCGACGCCATGGGAATGAGCGGATACTACGAAGGGACTTATATCGGCATGATCGATCACAACGTCACCACCATTGCCAGCGCCCTCGGCGGCGAAGCCCCTGAAAAGGGACTAAATGGAGAACTCTCACATTGATGCCAAACTACCAATCATCATGAGCCAGGTCCTGCGATCCATGTCCCCTCCCGGTGATGCCACCGGTGAGGATATTTCCTTTCACCCTGACAATGTGCCACTCGCGGTCCACGACCTCACCGTCGCCTATCACCGAAAGCCCGTTCTCTGGGACGTCGATCTCGACATCCCAGAGAGCAAGCTTGTCGCCGTTGTTGGTCCCAACGGAGCCGGGAAGAGCACGCTTCTCAAAGCCTGCCTCGATCTTATTCCGAAAGCCTCCGGCGAAGTCGGGGTTTACGGAAAAGCCTACAAGGATCAGCGCCATCTCGTCGCCTATGTTCCCCAGCGTGAAAGTGTCGATTGGGATTTTCCAGTCAGCGTTCTTGATCTCGTGACAATGGGAACCTATCGCAAGCTCGGTTGGTTTCGTCGGGTCGGAAAAAAGGAGCGGGATGCAGCGATGGACGCGCTCGACCATGTTGGGATCGCCCACCTTGCCGGTCGACAAATCAGCCAACTCTCTGGTGGGCAACAACAACGGGCCTTCCTTGCGCGCGCGCTCGCCCAAGATGCGAAAGTTTATCTGATGGATGAACCCTTTGCCGCCGTCGATGCAGCAACCGAAGAGGCCATCGTGAAGATTCTGCAAGAACTCAATGAACGCGGAAAGACATGCGTCGTCGTGCATCACGATCTCGCAACCGTCGCCCGTTACTTTGACTGGGTCGTACTCCTGAATATGCGTATCGTCGCCGCCGGACCAACTGACGACATTTTTACCAAGGAGAACCTCGAGAAAACCTACGGCGGCCGGCTCAGTCTGCTAAACGACGCCGCCCACGCCCTCGCCGATGCCGTTCGTTGATCCATCGCGACCTGACCCTGTCAGGTCACTGACCCAACCCCGTTGGGGCCTTCGCACAACCCTGTTTACCGGCGCAGCAGGCTTGGGTCTGCTGGTATTTGGCTGCTCACCGGCTTTTGGGGCTGAGAATGGCCCTTCGTGGGGTGATATCGGAGATATTCTCCTGCTCAAAAACTACAACACGCGTCTCGTCGTTCTTTCCACCTCTGCACTCGGCATCGCTGCCGGAATCGTGGGTGCCTTTCTTCTTTTGCGAAAGCGCTCCCTCATGGGCGATGCGCTGGCGCACTCGACCCTTCCGGGTATCGTGATCGCTTTTGTTGTCATGTTAGCCCTTGGCGGAACCGGGAAGTCTCTTCCCGGACTAATCGCAGGAGCCGCGCTATCAGGAATCATCGGCTTGCTGATTATGCTTGCGATTCGCAATACCACGCGACTCAGCGACGACGCTGCGATGGGGTTCGTGCTCAGTGTCTTTTTCGGCGCCGGGCTAGCTTTGCTGGGCGTGGTTCAGAAAATGCCAAAGGCGAGTGCCGCTGGGCTGGAGTCATTTATCTACGGGAAAGCCGCATCGATGGTCCTAGTCGACTTCTGGCTCATTTCTGGAATTGCGGCACTCGCCGCCATCGCCGCCCTGTTCCTTTTCAAGGAATTTACCCTGCTCTGCTTCGATGAATCTTTCGCCGCGGCCGAAGGGTGGCCCACGCTCTGGCTTGATGTCTTTTTGCTAGGACTTGTCACCGCCGTAACTGTAATCGGGCTACAATCGGTTGGGCTGATCCTCATTATCGCATTTCTCATCACGCCGCCCGCTGCGGCTAGGTTCTGGACTCACCGACTCTCGACGATGGTGTTTCT
>JAKMGR010000171.1 GCA_022424805.1 Verrucomicrobiales bacterium | reverse complement strand
AAAGAGTTGTCTTCCCGTGATCAATGTGCGCAATGATCGAAAAATTTCGTGTCAGCTCAATAGACATGCTGGATTGTGCTCTCCCCCCGGGGCGGAAGTGAGCGGAAACTTAGATTGATCCTGCCGAATGTAAATGGCTTTCATTCTTTGCTCAAGCGACAGGTGCAGGGCCAAATTGCCCTGCAAGATTTTAACGCGGAATGGCTGGATCGCGTGAGGATAGGCGACAAAAAAAAGCCTTCGGCCGATGACCAAAGAATCTTGAGGGCGAATTGGTAATCCAACCAATCTTAGAGCACGATTGTAATTCTGAGATTCACGCAATACTCTCCGATTTCGCCATCTTTGACGGACACCTGCTGGTTTTGCACCGAGGCGTCTTTGAGGTTTTTCAGCGTTTCAGGAGCGCGCTTGATCCCGTTTTCGACGGCATCATCAAAGCTTTCTTCGGATGATGAGATGATTCCTGTTACTTTGGCTGCAGAAATAATGGGTAGGAGTTTGACAGAAAAAGATGCTCTGGAGACCACCAGTTTCGGGGGACGCATCAGGGAAACACTAGGAATTCGCGATGGCTCTGTCAGTAAACGAATCCATTCAACAATGGCCTAGACCTCAATTCCCTCCTCTACCAGCACCTTCGACAATGCGGCTTCCATACGAGATCGGCAGTCCGCGGTTGTCTCATGCAGGTAGGCGTGAAGTTTCGCATCCTCGGGACTGCGATCTTCGCACTGCTCGCTGTAGCTCTCGAAGGCGGAAAGGCTCGCAAGCAGGGAAGCGAGATGCTGAGGGCATTCGCATTTTACAACGGAAGAAATATCAGAAATACGAATGAGCTGATCGTCGCTGAAAGCTCGCTCCGGGATGTTGCCAGTATTGGGCCGCCCAATTTTTGGGTCTTTTGCCTCTGCATCGTGGTTCTTTTCTCCCGATCGGAGAGCCAACTGCACATCTGCGATGCAGGCGAGCTGGATTTCCGATGCATCAACAGGAGCGCGAAGGGCTGTGATCTTCCGGATGTCTAAGGGCTTTACAACAGTATCTCTGGCAAATCGATAAACAACGATCGCTCGTCGAATTCCTTGTTGTTCGATTGCTTCTCGAATCGCGGCAACATCCTCGGGAAAAAGGGTTTCTGACTCAATGATGAGCAAGTCGGAAGCGCCTTCTTTCAAGGATTCCGTCAATGCAGTTAGATCCGCGAATTCACCGACGATCGAGAGGGCAGGAGCTTTGTCAGCAGCTTCCCGGACAGCATTTCGAATCAGTTTTCCCACAACTGAAATTCGGCAAACGCCTGCAGGTGCGTGGTTTTCCAGGTTTTCATCGTCTGCTCGTGACGCCAGAACGTTCTCAACGCGCTCGCTCAACTGGTCCATTGAAAGCTCTGCGACCGAACCGATCGAATGCCCATTATCGACCAGTGTCTTCAGTAGAGACAGGCGTTGGATGTCTGGCTGGGAATATTTCCTGCGCTGATTTTCACTGCGATTTGGCTGTACAACCCCGTATCGACGTTCCCAAACGCGAAGAGCGTGTGGAGAAATCCCCGTGAGGCGGGCAACCGCACTTATCTCAAAGTATTCATCTTCAGTGTCTTCCATGGTTTATTGGCTACGCAGAGTTTAAGGTTACGACACCTCTCCGAAAGAAAGTGAACGATTTTTCAAAAAAATACTTGTCTAACTATTGTTCATAGACAAAACTTGATCAAGGCACCAATGATTTGACCAATATTATGAACACAACTGACGAAAAAAAGCTCCAGAGAAAAGAGGAGGCTGCGCTGATGGCTAGAATTGCAAATCGTGACGAAGGGGCTTTTGCCGACTTCACGGAGAAGTATTCAGCTCTGATTTTTTCGACGGCCTTCAAAGTCCTAAATCACTACGAGGACACGGAAGATATCATGAACGAAGTGCTGACAACCGTATGGAAAAAGGCGGAGAGTTTTCAATCTGCGAAGGGAAGCCTCGTTACCTGGATTTGCACCACGGCAAGAAACCGTGCAATCGATCGCGTCCGAAGTGTTCAAAGACGCGGAGCGCTCTATGACCGATATGAAGATAAGGTGATGGGAGAGGCTCCTGAAAAGCGTTCGACGGGTCGCGAGGATTTGTATCGTTCGGACGCTCGGCAGGTTTTGCGAAGCGCTGTAGTCAAGCTTTCACCTGAACAGCGCGAAGTAATTGAACTTGCTTATTTTGAAGGGCTCACACAGAAGCAGATCGCCGAGAGAATCGATAGTCCTCTGGGAACGGTTAAAGCGAGAATCCGCCGCGGTGTCGATCGTCTCCGTGTTTCGATCAACGATGGATTGCGCGGAGAGGGAGAACTTCTTCTCACTAGTATCTCTGGCTAGTCTACGAGAGGGAGGGCTTTGCCCTTCCGCGCACTGCGGAAAGCCGTGTCTACAATCTGTTGACCTATGCGCGAGATTTCAACGCTCAAGGGTCCTTCGAGCGGCAAATCGGAACTGATCCGGTCAATAAAATATTCGACCGGATTTCCCTTTGGAGTGAAAAGTTCCGGTGCTTCGACCTGCTGTCCTTCCGGCCAGCCTGGTGTCTGCACAGTGATAAAGTCGTCATAGTCGTAGCTGGAAATAGTTCCTTCCGATCCCTTGATGACGAAGCCACATTTCGGTTGGGGCTGTTGAATCCACGGGTCGGAAAATGTTCCCCAACGAGTTTCGAATTTGGAAAGCCCCGATGCATAACGCGCGACCGTTATACTGTGTTCATCGACTTCAAGGCTGTTGTTTTCGAGGTCCCACATCGCCATCACCTCGATCGGTTTCTTGCCATCGTTAAACCACGTTCCCAGAGTCGTGCCGTAGCCGAGGTAGTCCTGCAAGCTGCCGCCTCCCTCCGGAGCCTTATAAAACCAGCTCGCGTCTTTTTCCGCTTCCGTTGGTTCCTTCTCCATCTTATCAGCACCGTGCCAGAGCGGTCCGCGATTACCGTCGTAAAAGTGAACTTCGCAAACCTCGCCGATTGCTCCCGAGCGAATGACCTCGCGCGTTTGCGCGTGTGAGCGACACCACACAAGCGGCCAATTGATCGCGAGAGTCTTTCCGGTGTCTTCCATTGCGGTAATCATGCGATCCGCTTCCGCGAGCGAAGCCGCGAATGGCTTTTCCATGATGATGTGCGCCCCGCTCGGAGCCACTTTTTCCACCCACTCGGCGTGACGTGCTGCCGCCGGACAGAGGATCACGAGGTCTGGCTGGGTTTCATCAAGGCACTTTTGAAAATTGGTGAACACCTGAGCCGGAGTAAGGTTGAATTTCGATCGCGCTTCGAACATGCGGGATTCATCTTCATCCGAGATGCCAACAATTTCCGCATCAGGATGTTCATGCGCCATCCGGAGTAGATCTCCCATGTGAAAGTGATCAAAATTGATTCCAGCGATCTTCCAGCTCATGGTATTCCGGACAAATCAAACAGGGTTGGGTCGCGGACCAAACAGGATCAGGTAATTGAGGTAACCCTGTTGGTTGCTGAATTAAGACTCAGCCGACTCGTCTTCAGCGACCTGGGATTTGTCCCAGAAAGTGGCAAAGAAAAGCACTGCGATCACGAAAGCCATGATGGCCGGAACCATCCAGAAAGCTTTCCATTGCTCCATTGTTTTGGAGAGAAGGTCTGCGTCGATGCCATCGGGCATTTTTACGGAAAACATTTTTCCGAGGGACTGAAGAAAGGTCAGTTCCTCGTCTCCACGAGCTTCCTTTATGGCGGTGGAAAGACTGCCGGAATCTGTGAGGTTTGCGGCCTGGCCAGCGTAGCCGGGAATCAACTTGTGTCCGAATACAATGGCGTAACCGATCCACATTCCTATGCCCTGAGTTACAAAGACAAGCAAGCTTTGCGCCTGACCGCGAACCTCTTTCGGGGCGACGTGGTCCGTATACATAAATCCAGTCACGAAAAAGAAGTCGTAGCAGATTCCATGTAGTGCGATCCCAAAAAACAACATCCATGCGACTTGATCAGGAGCGCCAAAGGCGAAGAGCAAGTAGCGAGCCACCCAGGCCAGCATGCCTACCATAATCATCCACTTCACTCCGAGACGTCGGAAGAAAAACGGGATCAGGAGCATGAAAATGATTTCGGACATCTGCCCGATCGTCATGGTGGAGGCAGCCTCAGTGAATCCGGCATTCGTGAGAAAGGGACCCGTCATGCCAAAGTAGTAGGCTAGCGGAATGCAGATGAGCAGCGAGCTGACCATGAAGACGAGAAACGACGGCTTTTTCAGCAGCCTCCAGGCATCGACCATCAATAAAGTGTTGAAGTCGATTTTCTGGCCCTTTGCCGGTGCGGGAGTGTGAGGAAGGAAAAAGGAAAACACTCCGAGAGCGAAAGAAGCGAACGCCGCCAATTTCATGATTCCAAGGTCGGCGCTCCAGCCCAGCATTCCGACCATGAGACCCGCAGCGATCCATCCGATCGTTCCCCAAACACGGATTTTCGGGAAGTCGAGTCGCTTCAGGTGCGTGAAACCGATCGTATTGCCAAGTCCAAGTGTCGGCATGTAGCAGAGCATGTGAGCCAGGAAGAGCTTCGACATGAGCGGGCCATCCCCTTTTTCCGCTGCGTCTCCCGCTAGAAAAATGAGGACGCCGCCAACAAGGAAAAGAACTCCCATAATGAATTGGGAAGGGAAGAAGCGGTCAGCAATCAGGCCGAGAAAGAGCGGCGCAAAGATCGCTCCAAGCGGAACGGCGGCATAGGCACCACCAATAAAATCTTCGAGACCTGCTGCGCCAAGAGCCACGTTGATCGTAGAAAACCAGGTTCCCCAAACGAAGAACTGGAGAAACATCATGATGCTCAGCACCAACATCGGGGAGCGTTTGGTATCGTCAGACATAAAACAAGACGGGGGTTGGGTTCAGGAGATGGTGCGATCTTGTCGGAAAAACGCTCTGTGGGCAATGGGGAAATTGCGCAGGAGAGCCTTCTTCTTCGACTCCCAACTTTTCAATCCGAGTGAAGATCGAATTTATGTATAGTCCCGCTTTCCAAAAATAGACGACCCGACTCGCACGAGGGTCGCACCCTCCTCAATCGCAACGGGGAAATCGTGGCTCATTCCCATGGAAAGGTGGGGTATTGATGCGCCGAAATTTGCCTCAATGTCGTCGCGAAGTTCGCGCAATCTGGCAAAATGTGGGCGGACGTTCTCCGGCTCTGGATCGAAGGCTGGTACGGTCATGAGCCCGCGGATTTGCAAGTTGCTCAGGCCAGAGAGTTTTTCGGCGGCAACCTTCGCTTCCTCCGCCGTGAGTCCAAATTTGGTATCGTCTTCGGCGATATTGACCTGGAGCAGTCCCTGGATTTTCAGCCCGTCTTCTCCGGCGATGCGATCGATCCGCTCGGCTAGGGCGACGGAATCGATGCTATGGATCATTGTGCAGAGGGGAAGAACTTTCCTAACCTTGTTTTTCTGAAGGTGCCCAATCGCATGCCACTGAAGATCGTCTGCCATCGCGGGGACTTTCTGCTTGAGTTCCTGCACTTTGTTTTCACCAAATACACGATGCCCGGCATCGACGGCTTCCTGAATTACCTCGATGGGCCATGTTTTGCTGACGGCGACCAAGGAAATTTCGTCGGTAGGACGCCGGGCTTTTTTGGCTGCGTCAGCGATGGTTTGCTGCACGCGCTGGAGGTTTTCGGCAATACTCATGAATCGGCAGTGTTGGCAGAATCAGCAAAGGTGGCGACGGCCGATTCGTTCATGCGGACGATACGCCACTCGTCGAGGATTTCACCCCCAACGCGAGTGTAGAGATCAATCGCATTTTGATTCCAATCGAGCACACACCACTCATAGCGGCCCGCTCCTCGGTCTTTCGCTATACTCCCGACCTCGCGAAGCAAATCACGACCAACGCCCTGTTTTCGGAATGAGGGTCGAACATAAACGTCCTCCAGCCAGATCCCGGCCCGACCGAGAAAGGAACTGAATGTGGAGAAAAAGATCGCGTAGGCGACCAACTCTCCGCTTTTCTCGGCAACAAGTGCTTCGGCTGTCGGTTTTTCGCCAAACAGAGCGGTGCGATAGTTTTCCTCCGTAGCAACAACCTGATCGAGAAGCTTTTCGAACTCGGCAAGCTCGCGGATCATTTGGAGGAGGTCCGGAATATCGGACTCAGTCACGGGACGGATTTTCATAGAGTGGGGCAATTTAGTCGATAGTTGTTAGAGCACTTGGCATGGCGAGTGCTCCTTGAGGGCGTGAGCGCGGGATGATCTTCGAATTTTCGATGATCGATTCCGCACTCAAACCAAGGGTTGAAAAACAAGAGACCACAATCTCTTGAAATGAGGCTCGGTCAGCAAATCTTTTGCAGGTTTTACGGGGGTTTTTCCTGCGCCAGCTGACCGAGTCTCTTCCTTTTATAGCAAAAGAAAGGATGGTGGGCTGCCTAGGAAGAGCAATTTTTTCTTCTCGAAAGTCAAAAACCCCAATTCCACCATTGCCAAGAGGGATTCCCGATGCAAGTGGTGACAAATTTTACCCTTCGATTTCATGCCTCGCGACACGTCGATTAAAAAAATCCTTCTGATTGGTTCCGGCCCCATTGTTATTGGGCAAGGGTGTGAGTTTGATTATTCCGGGGTGCAAGCCTGTAAAGCTCTTCAGGAAGAGGGGTACACGGTTGTTCTCGTGAACTCGAATCCGGCAACGATCATGACGGACCCTGAGTTCGCGGCTAAGACTTATGTCGAGCCGATCACGCCGGAAGTGGTTCAGAAAATCATCGAGAAAGAAAAGCCCGACGCGCTGCTCCCGACGCTGGGTGGACAAACCGCTCTCAACACCTCAATGGAGCTTTTCCGATCTGGCTATCTTGATAAGGCCGGTGTGAAGATGATTGGCGCGAAGGCTGACGCGATTGAGAAGGGTGAGGACCGACTTCTTTTCAAGCAGGCGATGCAGAAAATCGGTCTCGACATGCCACAGTCGGGAGTTGCCCACACGCTCGACGAAGCTCTCGAAATCGCTGCTGAAATTGGATCGTATCCGCTCATTATCCGCCCGGCATACACGCTTGGTGGTTCGGGCGGTGGAATCGGGTACAATCGCGAGGAGTTTGAAACGATTGTGCGTCGCGGACTCGACCTTTCGCCTGTTACAGAGGTCCTTGTTGAAGAGTCGCTGCTCGGCTGGAAAGAATACGAGATGGAGGTCATGCGGGACCACGCCGACAACTGTGTCGTGATCTGCTCGATCGAGAACTTTGATCCGATGGGCGTCCATACCGGAGATTCGATCACGGTGGCGCCGGCGCAGACGCTGACCGACCGCGAGTATCAGCTGATGCGTGACGCATCTTTTGCCATCATCCGCGAAATCGGGGTCGAGACGGGTGGTTCGAATATTCAGTTTTCGGTAAACCCGGAGAATGGTCGCATGATCGTGATCGAGATGAACCCGCGGGTTTCGCGGTCGTCTGCTCTGGCATCCAAGGCGACCGGTTTTCCGATTGCGAAGATCGCGGCCAAGCTCGCGGTGGGATACACGCTCGACGAAATCCCGAACGACATCACACGGGAGACGCCAGCCAGTTTTGAGCCCTCGATCGATTACTGCGTAGTGAAGCTGCCGCGATTTACCTTCGAGAAATTCTCTGATGCTGATGCCACTTTAACAACGCAGATGAAGAGCGTGGGTGAGGCTATGTCGATTGGCCGGACCTTCAAGGAATCGCTGCAGAAAGCATTGCGTTCACTAGAAACAGGTCGTTTCGGACTTGGAGCGGATGGCAAAGATGGAACGCCGGATCTTGATTATATCCGCGAGCGCCTCGCTACGCCGAACGCTGAGCGGATCTTTTTCGTCCGCCTCGCCTATGAGGCAGGCTTAACGCTGGAAGAAATTTTTGACCTCTCGAAAATCGATCCTTGGTTTCTCAAAAACATTGAGGACATCCTTACGAGGGAAAAAGAGTTAGGAACGGACTTGGATCAACTCGATTTCCTTCGCGCCAAAAAGCTTGGCTATTCCGATTTGCAGCTCGCTCATATTACCGGAGCGACTCAGGATGAGGTCCGGGCAAAGCGCAAAGAAGCCGGCGTCGTGCCAACCTATCGACTCGTCGATACCTGCGCGGCGGAGTTCGAGGCCTACACTCCATATTACTACTCGACTTACGGAATTGAAAATGAGGCTCGCGAGAGCGACAAACGTAAGGTGATGATCCTTGGCGGCGGTCCCAACCGGATCGGGCAGGGGATTGAGTTCGACTACTGTTGCGTGCACGCGTCTTTCGCTCTCAAGGAACTCGGGTTTGAAACCATCATGGTGAATTCAAACCCGGAGACGGTTTCGACTGACTACGACACCAGCGATAAACTCTATTTTGAACCGCTCACCCTGGAGGATGCCCTCAATATTTATGAGCAAGAGGAATGCTGGGGCGTCATCGTTCAGTTCGGTGGGCAGACCCCACTGAACCTCGCGGCTGATTTGGAGCGACACGGCTGCAATATTATTGGAACCTCTCCCAAGAGTATCGAGCAGGCCGAAGACCGGAAATTTTTCTCAGCCCTTCTTGACAAGCTGGGGCTCCAGCAGGCTCCAGCTGGGACCGCTGTCTCAGCTGATGAAGCGGTCGAAATTGCGAAAGAGATCGGCTATCCGGTTCTCGTTCGTCCGTCCTTCGTGCTCGGCGGTCGAGCCATGATGATTGTTTACAACGACGAGGCGCTCCGCGAATACATGAAGGGTGCAGTCGACGCCGGTCCGGATCGTCCTGTTCTCGTTGATCGCTTTCTCGAAGACGCCACCGAGGTGGACGTCGATTGCATCTCCGATGGAGAAACGACCGTAGTCGGAGCAATCATGGAGCACATTGAAGAGGCCGGAATCCACAGTGGAGACAGTGCCTGTGTGATCCCTTCCTTTTCACTCAGCGATCCGATGCGCGAGAAGATTTCTTCTGCTGCGAAAGATCTCGCGAATGAGCTCGAGGTGCGTGGCCTCATGAATATTCAGTTCGCGGTAAAGGATGAGGAACTCTACGTCATCGAAGTGAATCCTCGTGCCTCGCGCACGGTTCCATTTGTATCCAAAGCGATCGGCGTTCCGCTCGCAAAGCTGGCTGCAAAAGTGATGGCAGGAGAAAAGCTGGTTGATCTCGGGTTTACCGAATCTATTCATCCCGAGCACTACTCAGTTAAAGAAGCGGTCTTCCCATTCGCCAAATTTCCCGGCATCGATATCAGTCTCGGGCCTGAGATGAAATCGACTGGCGAAGTGATGGGGATCGACGCTGATCTCGGAATGGCCTATGCCAAAGCGCAGATGGCAGCATCGTCGGCTCTGCCGCTGGAGGGGAATATTTTCATCAGTGTGAAAGACTCTGATAAAGATGCCGCAGTAGAAATGGCTCGTGAGTTCAGCGAAATGGGATTTACCATTTTCTCTACCTCGGGAACGGCTGCTCGCATGAAGGAAGAGGGAGTCCCAGTTCACAGGTTGTCCAAACTTGCCGAGGGTCGACCTAATGTGCTCGACATGATCAAGAACGGTGAAATTGCGATGGTAATCAATCGCCCGAGCGGCCGCGTGCCGCGCCGCGACGAAGTTCGAATTCGCAGTGGAGCTCTCGCAAACCGGGTGCCTATCATTACGACGATGCGAGCTGCTCGTGCCTGTGTCGGAGCGATCCGATCACAGAAGGCAGCTGAGCTTGGGGTGATGCCATTGCAGGAATTTCACGGGCTTTGATTCGAAGTCACAGGAACGAATTTTCCAGCGGCTCCTGCCTGCAATCAGCAGGGAAACAGGCTCTTTCTCCCATCGGTCCAGCCGCCAGACAATCATGGCGTAGATGACCATCGAGAACAATGCCGAAAAAGATGCAGGCGAGAAACATAAGCCAGAAGCCTGTGTGCGCATTCTCGAAAATATCCAGCCACCAACTACGACCAACCAAGAACTAATATCCAGAAAAAAAGCCGCCGCGGATTTCCCACGGCGACTTTTTAAATTTACGGAGATTTGTCTGCTGCCTATCAGATCCTACTGACAGGCTTCGCACTCGTCGCCATTCATTAATGCTTCAAGAGAGCACTGGGCTTTTTCCTCTTCGCTGTAAATGCGGACTTCCTTCTTCGACTCGACGGTTGCCTTCTCTATGTTGGAAGCCTGCTGGGTGCGGAGGTAGTAGGTCGTTTTGAGACCCTTGCGCCAAGCATCACGATACATGTGAGACAGCGTCTTCAAATCGGGTGTCGCGAGGAAGAGATTTACGGACTGCGCTTGATCGATCCACTTCTGACGGCGAGCGGCTGCCTGGACGAGCCATGTATAATCGATGGCAAATGCAGTTGAGTATTTGTCTTTCAACTCCTGCGGAATTTCGTCGATGTCGACGAGCTCTCCGTCATAGTACTTCAGGCGATCAACCATTTCTTGTCCCCAGAGATTGAGCTTCTTGAGATCATCGACGAGGTGGCTGTTCAGCACGATGAAGTCTCCGGAGAGGTTGCCCTTCACAAACATGTTCTTGAAGGTTGGTTCGATGCACGGCGTGCTACCCATGATGTTTGAGATCGTCGCAGTCGGAGCAATCGCGAGCACATTGCTGTTGCGCATGCCCTGCGTTTGGATCTTTTCGCGAAGCACGTCCCAATCCATTTTGCCACCACGAGGAACATCGACCATTTCCCCACGCTCTTCTTCGAGAAGGTCGAGAGTGTCTGGCGGAAGCATGCCGCGATGCCACTTCGATCCTTCGAAGGTCGAGTAGCTTCCACGCTCGGCAGCAAGGTCGCTTGAGGCCTCGTAGGCAAAGTAGGCGATTGCCTCCATGAATTCATCGTTGAAATCGACTGCCTCTTGACTCGCGAAAGGAGTGTTGCGAACAAAGAGCGCATTCTGCAGCCCCATGACGCCGAGTCCGACGGGACGGTGGCGCTGGTTTGCATTCTGGGCAGACTCAGTTGGGTAGAAGTTGATGTCGATCACGTTGTCGAGAGCCCGAACCGCGACGCGAACAGTCTCGCGCAGTTTTTCGAGATCGAGCTCTCCATCATCCTTCAGATGCGAGTCAAGAACGATGGAACCTAGGTTGCAGACAGCGGTCTCGTCAGCCGAGGTGTTGAGCGTGATCTCAGTGCAGAGGTTCGAGCTGTGAATTACACCGGTGTGATCCTGCGGACTGCGGAGGTTGCAGGGATCCTTGAATGTAATCCAAGGATGACCGGTCTCGAAGATCGCTTTGAGCATTTTCTTCCAGAGCTCGATCGCTTCAACTTCCTTCCCTATGATTTTGCCCTCTTTTGCCTCAGCCTCATACTGAACGTAGCG
>JAKMGR010000145.1 GCA_022424805.1 Verrucomicrobiales bacterium | reverse complement strand
ATCCCAAGCTCACTTGTCATGGCGACCAAGTCTTTCAGGCGGGCTCGAAATTCGTCGAGCTGGGGAGCAATCGGCTTTTTCAGATCGTATTTGTAATAGGCCATCCGAAAGCGTTTCACTCCCAGATCAGCCGCAGTTCGAAGGACGGCTTCAGTGCGCTGTTCTTCGCTGACCTCATTAATCCCGGAAGTCATCAGGGTGAGATTCAAATTGTTTGCCTTGAGCGCTTCCACCATCTTGGGCAAGTCATCCTCCACCCGCTCGGGTAATACGTGGCCACCCGGCCGGACCGGTCCTTCGATTCCGTCAAAACCCAATTTCGCAATCTCGTCCGACATTTCCGCGTAGCTGAGATGTTGTAGAGGCTTCGTGAAGGTGCAGAACTCAAAACGACCTTTCTCCGCACCGACAGCGGGATGGGAAACACTGCCAACAAACGGGGCAGCTGCCACCGCTGCGGAAAGCTTGATAAATTTCCGTCGGCTGCTTCTCTGGCTTTCAAATTGACTCATAGCCGTATCGTATCGGTGCTTGCCGCTCTCGGCAACAGTTGAGATAATCGCAGAAACGTAGTCTTCTTCTGCCATGAAAATATTAAAACCACTTTTTACGACTTTCTCGCTTTTCCTTTTCACCTCGCTTGCCTCGGCACAAACCATTGGGCAAACCGGTAACGGCTGGTCTATTATCGGATCTGATCCGATTCAGATTCACTACAATGGCAAGCTTGTTACGAGCTACAACGCAGGACGGGAAGAGGGAAAACCATTCTTTTATCCGGTGATAGGACCAACCGGGGAAAACATGACCCGCCATTGGCCGATGAAAGAGGGACACGAAGATGAAGCCACCGACCATATTCACCATCGAGGCATGTGGTATGGGCTCGGAAATGTGAATGGCTACGACTACTGGCACTTTGCAGGTGACGATTCTAAAAAAGGGAAAACCTTTGGTGTTATTCTTCACAAGGGTATGAACGGAGTGCAGATTTCGAAGGACGACATCACAATCAAAACGAAATCGGAATGGGTCACCCACGAAGATCGCACCAGGAGAATTCTATCCGACAGGCGTGAGTTCCGCCTTTTCTACACAAGAGAAGGTGCCCTCATTGTAGATACGTCGATCACACTCATTGCCGACAATGGAGATGTGACGATCCATGACGACAAGGAAGGCGCCTGGTCAATTCGGACGATTCCCACGCTGCGCCTTGAGGGTAATCACGCCAAGGGCAGCATCATTAACAGTGAAGGTGACAAAGACAAACCCGCCTGGGGCAAACGCGCCAAATGGGTCGACTACTTCGGAGAAGACCGTGCCGGAAACTCCTGCGGTATCGCGATATTTGATCACCCGGAGAATCCGCGCCATCCAACCTGGTGGCATGCCCGCCACTACGGTCTGTTCACGGCAAACCCTTTCGGACAGGGCAATTTTGAAAAAGAGACGGAAAAGGGAGCCGGGGATTACACGATCAAAAACGGAATTTCGATCACGTTTCGCTACCGGACGGTTTTTCACAAGGGTAACGCGGAAGAAGCGGGAATCGCAGCGACTTATGATGCCTGGTTAGCCGATTAGACACCGCTCCAGCTACTGTAAATATTCACACGCGTGCCGTGAGATGTGTTGTCGTAAATTACCTGAGCAGCACTTGCGGGTAGACGGATACAACCAGCAGATGCGGGGTATCCCGGCAAGTGCCCGGCGTGGACACCATATGCACTACCGCTCAGTCGCATCCAATACGGCATGAGTACTCCGTATATCGTCGAAATTTTTCCGCTCCGAACTCTCTCGGACATGCTGAAGCTCCCGCGGGGTGTCCACTTTCCCGGCCGGGCAGTTGATACAGGGGTCTCGACCGCGATCTTGCCGTTGACGAGCAGGTAACCACGCTGGTCAGCTACATCGATGACCACTCGAGTATTGCTTCGATTGCTTTGCGAAAGAATTGCAGAATTGACTCTGGCACCACTGGAGTGACGCTCAATGGATGGTTTCGGCTTCAGGCCGCGCTGAAATACGCTGCCTTTTCGGTTCGCGGAGGCAGACCGATCACCATTGGACGTGCAAGCGCAAAACATCGACGACCCGACAATCAGGAACGCCGACAAAGCGCCGCAGAGGGCTCTTTTTTTCATGGAACTGCGTGTATTTGTTGTTTGTGTGGCGCGGCGTTTCAAGCCGCAACCAACAATACTGTAAAATTACAAAAAATACAAACAATTATGGTAATTGGATTTTTTTCCGCTAATTTCCGGAAGGCAGATTCCTCTCAGGATCCGTTTCGGCCTCATAATCAACACCTTCCAACCCAAAACCAAAGAGCCTGAGGAATTCACTTTTGTAACCTGAAAAGTCAGAAAGCTCCGAAAGATTCTCTGTCGTGACATTGTCCCAGGCCTCATGAACAGCGGCCTGAACCTCTTCTCCCATTTCCCAATCATCGATCCGTATACGACCTTGTTCGTCGAGTTCGGGACTACCGCCCGACGCGAGATGATCGGAAAACAGCCGCTGAATCTGCTCGATACAGCCCTCGTGATTCCCCGCCTCTTTCATCACCTTATAAAGCAGAGAAATGTATAGCGGCACAACGGGAATCGCGCTGCTGGCCTGGGTTACGAGTGCTTTGTTTACTGAAACGTAGGCGGTTCCTCCGCCGAACTCTTCGTTCATGCGAGCCGCAGATTCCTCAAGATGCTCTTTGGCCTTTCCAATCGTTCCATTCGTGTAAATTGGAAATGTCAGCTCTGGTCCAATGTAGGAATAAGCGACAGTCGTGAACCCATCCGCGAGAACTCCCGCATCCTTGAGTGCGGCAAGCCAAAGCTCCCAGTCCTCACCGCCCATCACCTTTACTGTGTGAGCAATTTCGTCTCCCTCGGCAGGTTCGATTGTCACACTGTTTACCTCGCCCGTATCGGTATTAAGATTTTTCTGAGAATACGATTCGCCGATCGGCTTCAGCACAGATTTGTAGGTCTCACCATCGATCGGGTCAGTCCGTCGCGGCGAAGCAAGGCTGTAGACGATGCAATCAATCTCACCGAGATCTTCCTTGATCGTCGCGATGACCTCATCCTTCATTTCGTCGGAGAACGCATCCCCATTGAAACTTTTTGCATAGAGGCCTGCTTCGCGAGCGGCATTTTCGAAAGCGACGGAGTTGTACCATCCGGCACTACCCGTTTTTCTCTCCGTCCCCGGCTTCTCGAAAAAGACACCAATTGTAGAGGCACCGCCACCAAAGGCCGAAACTATCCGCGAAGCGAGGCCGTAGCCAGTCGAAGCTCCGATCACAATCACCTTTTTGGGCGCATCGGAAAACTCAGGCTGCGATTTTACGTAGTCGATCTGCGACTGAATATTGGCGGCACATCCCTCTGGATGAGCCGTCGTACATATGAATCCTCGTGTTTTGGGAGCAATGATCATAGGGAGTTGGTATATATTTGGCGAAGGAGCGTTACCAGTCTACAGAACGGATTACAACCGGTTTTGCACTGGAGAAATATAGAAAAAACCTGCTGCCACTTTCGCGACAGCAGGTTTTTAAAAATCATGCGAGATACAAATCGCACCTCGCAGATGTAGATCTGAATTACTTGAGTTCCTGAGCGTGGAAAATAGCCCAGTCGTCGAGGTTGTTCAGATTTACGGCGTCATTGATTGTACCGTCGTCTTCGCGACCAGCTGCGTCGAGAATCTCGCTGCGAGTGTCGTCGTCGTGAATGTATCCAGAGATCGCAGCATTCAGCTCGTTGACAGCATCCTGATCGAGAGATCCACCCTTTTGTTGAAGGATCCAGTTTTCGCACTCGATGTAGCTCGGCTTGGAATGAGCGATAAAGGACTCGAAGTCTCCTTTATCGATGCCAAGGCCGTCGAGAACCATCTGATCGTAGCCAGCGCCAATCGCAGGATAGTCGGAGTGAAGTTTTCCGGCTGCTCCAAGGGAAGCCTTGAGCCAGAGACGAGGGAGGTGAAGAACTCCGAGAGGGCCGGCAGTGCCGGAGCTGATTGTAGGAACAATATTGCTCATGATATTACGTAAGTAGGTCGGTTCGTTGGTTTCTTTACATGCGGTGGAAAAGCCCACCAATTAGGAGCGCTGAACTTAGGAAATGACCGTGAACCTTTCAATCACTTTCGCGCCTGATTTCCGTGCCGCATTCACAAACAATTTTTCGTAAGGGGAGAATCGCCAACGCGTTTCAATTCGGTTTGCCCTGCTTCTATGAAAATTGATCTCATGGCAGCTTTAAGGACCTTTTCTCCACAGATGGAAAATGGATGACCCTTCTTGGAGTCTCGGTATGCAATGCTGATTCCCATCGTGGGTCCCATGGTCATGTTCGGATATTTGATCAGACGCTACGCAAAAGTTAGCGAGGGAAAAGAGGTGGAGGATTTTGATTTCAACTTTTTCGAAGATTGGACTGTGGCCTGTGCTCGCAGTTCTCGTTATGTTGCTCGTCGCCATGCCGTTTATCTTCGTCGCAATCCTCCCCATGATGTTCGCGCCTGCGTTCGGACAAGAGAATGAAGGGCTCATGATCGGCCTCGCTCATATTGGAGTGCTCGTCTACTTCGCGGTAATTATCGCTCTCACTCTTTTCTCCTATCCCGTCTTGCTGCGATCCGGTTTGATGATGGATTCCAAAGCAGGGTTCTCCAAAGAATTCGTATTCAGCTTTGTGAAAAAAAGTCGGTTGGGGTCTTATCGGTTACTATATCCTCGCGGGACTGATTTCCTTTCCCCTCATGATCGTCGGGTATCTCGCGCTCATCATCAGGTTTATGTAGTCGGTTTA
>JAKMGR010000089.1 GCA_022424805.1 Verrucomicrobiales bacterium | reverse complement strand
ACCGATTCTTGTTCCTACTCCAACAAGAAACGATCGCCTCGGGACCCTGTAACTCGCCCCTGCGAGGCCGGAATCGACGCGCTGGAAAACCAGGCGCCCATCCCGAGGTCAAATACCGCGGCTACAGATTCTGCTACCTTTACTTTTCTTGCCGAGCTTCAATACTCATGCGCCTAAATATGAATAACCTGCGGGAAAGGCTTGCCCCCACCAACATGTGCTCGCAAAGTGCTGGAAGATCTTTATAAGTTCCACCCAAACTAGAAAAAAATGAATCCAACAATCCCTGCAATACAGGAATTGCCGGACACAGCGGACGCTTCAAAGGCTCGCCCTCACTTCCCTTTCACCGCATACAAGGTCCCGCCAGAACGGATCAACACGTTGCCATCATAAGGCGTCAGGGTTGCACGGAAAATCTCACCCTCGCTCTGGCTTCCGAGCGAATTGACGGCGACGATATCTAACTCCTTGCCGGGACGAATCACAACTACGTCTCCGCCATTTACAGTGGGAAGATAGATCAGCCCATTCGCAACGAGCGGTGCCGCAGCAATCTCGATTCCCTGCTCACTATTGAGACGCTCGGAGTAGTAGGCCTTCCCGGTCTCAGCGTCGTAGCAACTGGCAATGCCGCTCATGCTCGTGACAAAGAGTTTTCCATCGACCACGGCTGGTGATGGCAGGTCGCGACCGCCTTTCCTCGCAGCATGCCATAACATGTGGCTGTCCGTCACGTCGCCCTTTCCGCCAGGCTTCACACAGTAGGTGTCACCGGGCTTTCCATTCACGACGTAAATTTTACCATGAGCGTAATCCGGAACAGGGGCACCACGGCCATTGAACCCCTTACAGAACCACAATTCCTTTCCGCTCTCTGCATCGTATCCGCGAACTCCGAACTCTCCGTTGAGGACGAGTTCCTTTTTTCCATTATTATCAATCAGAATCGGAGTGCTCCATCCTCCACGCGGCTTCGCCTCGCGCTTGGTTGACCAGACTTCTTCTCCTGTGTTGATATCAAAAGCTATGAGCTTTGACTCACCCATCGAATCCGTGTTTTGGATCACGTGACCGTCCACCAGGATAGGCGAAGCAGCGATCCCCCATCCGCCCGGAAAATCGCCGAGATCGACAGACCACTTCTTTTCGCCATCGACCGTGAATCCGTGCAATCCGCCTGGACCAAAGAAGGCCACCACCATCTTGCCATCGGTCGCGCAGCTCGGTGTCGCGCGGCTGTTCATCTTGTGGATTTCTTCGGGATTGTCGCAAGGGACTGACTCGCCCCAGATCATGGAACCGTCTTTCCCGTTGATACACATGACAGTTCGCTCATTACCGTCTTCCGACGCGCCTGTAAGAAAAATCTTATCCTCCCAAGTGACGGGAGAGGACTGGCCCGAACCCTTCAATTCTGCCTTCCAGACCACGCTGTTTTCGTCCCAGGAAACAGGAACGTCTTTGACCCCGGTATGGCCGCGCCCGGTTGGCCCGCGGAATTGATACCAATTTTCGGCGACCGCCGACAGTGTGCAGGCTGAGAGGGTGAGAACAGTGAGGATGGGCAGTTTCATAGAATCAAGATTTTGTAGGTTTTCGAAACACGAGAAAATGTTGAATGGGCAAAAAATCACGAACTTCGGAGAATTCAAAACCAATCGCCTCCATTTCACTGCGCACCTGTTTCACCGTCATTTTATGAAGCGGCTTGATGGGAACGGACGGATCTTCGCCCCGGTATTCGAGCAGGACGAGACGACCGCCTGGCTTGAGCCCCTTCAGAATCGATACCGCCATTTCGCGCGGATGGGAAAATTCATGGTAGGCGTCGACGAGGATCGCGAGGTCGACCGTATCTTCCGTGAGCTTCGTGTCCTCAATCGTGCCGAGATGGGTCTCGACATTGCTGACTTTTTTAAGCTTTTTTTTGCCCTCTACGAAATCGAGCATCTCCTGCTGGATATCGACAGCGATGACTTTTCCTTCGGGAACCTGCGGTGCGATCAGAAAGGAAAAATACCCGGAACCAGCTCCAATATCCGCAACGACCCCGTCTTTCGGCAGTTCGAGATGGTCCATCACCAGCGAGGGCTTTTCCTCCCCTTCCCGATCCCGGCGCTCCAGCCATCCAATCGCATGCTGGCTGACAACTTGGGAAATCTCGCGCCCCATGTAGACTTTACCCGTCCCGTCGCGCGAAGGAGTTTTGCGCGAGTAGTGGGCCGGATCTTCTCCATCCTCCGCAAAGGCAAAAGGAGCAAGTAGAACGGCGGCAATAAGGGCGACGCGAAGCATGCCAATACCG
>JAKMGR010000041.1 GCA_022424805.1 Verrucomicrobiales bacterium | reverse complement strand
CGCAAAAGTGGCATGGGGTAAGGTAATTTTGGCACTTATATTACAAGGCGGTAAAATGTTGGAAATCAGTGGTTTGTGAGCCTTCCTGGAAATTTTCCCGAATATTTTTCTCATCTTGGCACGGGGGGTGCTTTTCACAAGGTAGCGTTGTGAGCGATGAATCTTTAGATGAGGGCAGTCGCTAACAAACTCAAAAAACTGAAATATGAAATATCTATTCAACCTGAAAACATTGCTGTTAGTGGCGACATTGGTGACGTCCCTTATGTATGGAACTGCATTGGCCGAAGAGGCTGCTGCGGAACCGGAAGCCGGCTCAATCGAAGAATTCAACGCTTTCCTTGAGGGAGCATCCGGTGAGGGCCTTGCTCCCACCTTCGACTTCTTCACTGTGTCTATGCTTTGGACAGTCATCGCTGCTGCGATGGTGTTCATCATGCACCTCGGCTTTGCTACACTCGAAGCTGGTCTTACTCAGTCCAAAAACACCGTCAATATTCTGTTCAAAAATGTCTGGATCATCAGTATCGGACTTCTGACCTACGCGGCGATGGGTTTCAATACCCACTATCCGGTCGACTCCTGGCAGATTCCGGGATGGCTTGGCATTAACGGGCCGATTTCCGGTTTAACGGGCGGTGACAACGACACCTGGGCCTATGGTGGTTTAAGTCTAGCGATGACCGCCTATGGTGATTTCATTTTCCAGGCGATGTTCGCTGCAACGGCTGCCACGATTGTTTCGGGTGCTGTCGCAGAGCGTGTGAAGCTTCCTAGCTTCATGGTTTTCTCGACGATTCTTGTTGCTGTCGGCTATACAGTGGCAGGTTCTTGGCACTGGGGTGGCGGTTGGCTCTCCGGTTTGGGCGGTGGTGATGCCGCATTTTACGACTTTGCTGGTTCCACTGTGGTGCACGGATTCGGTGGTGCAGCGGCTCTCGCATGCGTCATGATTCTGGGACCTCGCAAGGGCAAGTATACGAAAGATGGTATCAAACCAATCCTCGGTCACAGTATGCCTCTCGCCGCGATTGGTGTTTTCCTTCTCTTCTTCGGATGGTTTGGATTCAATGGTGGCTCCGTTCTTTCCGCCAACCCTGGACCTCTCGGTCTTGTCTTCACGACTACAGCGCTGGCTGCAGCTGCTGGTGGAGTGTCGTCTATCCTCACTTCTTTCATCGTATTGAAGAAGCCAGACCTCTCCATGGCACTGAATGGCCTCCTTGCTGGTCTCGTGAGTATAACCGCGGGTGCTGATTCCGTTGAACCTTGGGCAGCTGTGCTCATGGGTGCTGTTGGTGGTGTCATCGTTGTCTTCTCGATCCTATTCTTCGACAAGATCAAGATCGATGATCCGGTTGGTGCGATATCTGTTCACGGGGTGTGCGGTATCTGGGGAACGCTCGCCGTTGCTTTCTTCGGTGGAGCTAGCTTTGTATCCCAGCTGATCGGTGTAGTCGGAGTTTACGCTTTCGCTTTCATCTTCTCTTTCGCGGTATTCTACGTGATCAAACTCGTCATGGGCGTTCGAGTCAGCGAAGAAGAAGAGCACGAAGGTCTCGACGTGGCAGAGCACGGAGCGCCTGCCTACCACATCACCTAGAGATTTTTCTACGATCTTCCAAAATTAGTCTTAGTGACACGAAGCGGCGAGGGAAACCTCGCCGCTTTTCTGTATCCTGACCTTTTACCAAAAGTGTCTAATTCCTGACTCGACAGACACGGGCTCAAATCCTATAGTTGCAACCGTGCAAGAGTACGCTTACATCCACGACGAAAACGAGATTCCGGAAACTCTCCTGGAAGTGCCTTTCGTTCAGGCATTTTCAAAGGAACATCTCGATCAGGTTCTCCACGCTTCCGCCTTTATTGAGTGTGATCCGGGCGATGTCATTATTGCCGAGGGCGATGATGCCTCCCGTATTTTCATTCTCCTTGCCGGCGAAGTTGCAGTGGTAAAGGGAGGCGACCAGCTCGTCACCATGAATCAAACCGGCGACATCTTTGGCGAACTCGCCGCTCTCGAGGACGAAAAACGATCCGCTTCTATCGTTGCGGTTGATGATTGCTTCTGTCTCGCTGTAGACCAGAAATTCCTCGAGCACGTCTTGCCAAAGGAGGATAACGCTCCTTTTTACGCGGCCCTCTACGAGTTCATTGCCAAGCTCACGACGAAACGCTTGAAGGCGACGTCCGACTACCTCGCGCAGGTGGACATGGAGCTCCGGAAGTTGAAAGCGGAGTCCTAAAATTCTGCTGACCCCGGAGTGCGGGGAAAGGGAATCACGTCGCGGATATTGGTAACGCCGGTTACGAACATGAGCAATCGCTCGAACCCGAGCCCGAATCCGGCGTGGGGAACCGTGCCGTAGCGTCGAAGATCGACATACCAGCTGTACTCGGCTTCATCCAGATCGTGGGCTGCCATGTTTTCCCGAAGCAGGTCAAGACGTTCCTCGCGTTGGCTGCCTCCTACGATTTCTCCGATACCGGGGACGAGAAGGTCCATCGCCGCGACGGTTTTCCCATCATCGTTTTTACGCATGTAGAAAGGTTTGATTTCCTTTGGGTAGTTGAAAACCGTCGTGGGACACTCGAAATGCGTTTCGGTCAGGTAGCGTTCGTGCTCGGACTGGAGGTTGAGCCCGTATTCGACCGGGTATTCGAATTTCTCACCGCTCTCTTTTAGCAGTTCGACCGCATCGGTGTAGGAAATGCGTTGGAAATCGCGGTCGCGAACAAACTCGAGCCTCTCGATGAGCCCCTTGTCGACGAAGCGATTGAAGAAGTTGAGATCTTCACTACAGTTTTCGAGCGCGTCGCTGGCGAGATATTTTAGCATTTCTTCGGCCAGGCCCATATCACCTTCGAGATCGCAGAAGGCGATTTCCGGTTCGATCATCCAGAACTCGGAGGCATGGCGGGAGGTGTGAGAATTCTCGGCTCGGAAAGTCGGGCCAAAGGTGTAGATGTTGGAAAGGGCAGTGGCAAAAGTCTCTCCCTCCAGCTGGCCGGAGACAGTGAGGTAGGAGGGTTTGCCGAAAAACTCATCGTCACCGAGCTTGATTTCGTCGCCATCCATCGTCACAACGCGAAACATTTCTCCGGCACCTTCACAGTCCGATGCGGTTATGATGGGTGTGTGGACCCAGAAAAATCCACGGTCCTGAAAAAACTGGTGAATGGCATAGGCCATACGGCTGCGAACTCGGAACACGGCGCCAAAGAGATTGGACCGTGGGCGGAGGTGAGCAATCGAGCGAAGGAACTCCATCGAGTGGCCCTTTTTCTGCAGGGGGAAATCTTCCTCCGCCAAGCCAAGCAGGGTGACCTCGGTAGCCTGCATTTCCCACTTCTGGCCTTTTCCCCGGGAGGGAACGATTTTCCCTTCAACGGATACGGATGCTCCCGTTGTCAGGTGCAAAACCGCATCCTCGTATCCGGGAAGAACAGCGTCAGCGACGATCTGCAAATTGGAAAGGCAACTTCCGTCGTTCAGCTCGATAAAAGAAAATGCTTTCGAGTCCCGCTTTGTCCGGACCCAACCTTGGACGAGAACGGAATCGGGGACTTCTTCCGAAGAAAGGATCTGGGCGATGGGCGTTCGAGTCATGTCGCAACTATCGAAATCGCAGACGCGTTTTCAACTGCTTTCGTCATCTTGCACCCGTATCATCCAGCACGTAGCGGAATCCGAAGTGTGGTTGTCGCGAGTCGATGGGAACGGCGTTTCGATAGGATTTTCGAAGGACGCTTTTCTCGTGCGAATCCCAACCGCCACCGCGGACAACTCCGAGGTTTGGATTCTCTTTATCGAAGGCGTCAGAAACCCATTCCCAGGCGTTGCCACACAAGTCGTAGAGTCCGTTCGTACTTGGGGGAAAGCTTCCCACCGGCGCCGCTGTTGTAAATCCGTCGGTATAGTTTCGAATGACGTACTGGCCGAACTCAGGTTCGGCGGCAAGGTCGGCGAGATTTCCCGATCCGGGGGAGGGCGGCCAATTGTCACCCCAAAGGTAGCCTTCGCCACCGTTCTGGCCGCGTTCGTTCGGAGTTTCGCCGACGGGGTCAGACTCTCCGACAAGTAGGCTCCACTCCAGATCCGTGGGAAGTCGGTAGAATTGCCACGAGCGAATGCGATTGAAGTTTCGTTCGCGATTGGTCAGCCAAAGGCAGAATTCCTCGGCTTCGTTGACGGTGAGCCCGGTAACTGGGTGGTTCAAAGCGCCTGATATTGCAATACCCGGGGATGTCTTCGAGCGTGTTTCGGTGAGGTATTCCCGATAGTCACTGACGCGAGCCTCAAACTCGGCGACCATCAGGTTTTTTACGGGAACCAGTTTCATTCCCTGTGTGTTGGTCCACTCCCTGCCATAAATGATGGAGTCGTCCCGTTTCATTTCTGTAAATACAGCGATGGCTTCTGTATCCCTCAGGTTCTGTTCCACGACAGCCACTTTGTATCCCGGTGCGCGAAAGCGAACTGTCACGGGACCGTAGCGAACGTTTTCAACGGTCGTCGGAGTGATGCCTCGCACTTCATCATTTAGAATCACCTCTGCTCCGTCGGGATCAGAATTGACTAGGAGTGTTCCAACCTTGTTATCAACCAGTGCGAAAAAAGCGTCCTGCAAATTGCTTTGGACCGGACGGACCGGGCGATGATATTCATCTTGTCCGAGA
>JAKMGR010000016.1 GCA_022424805.1 Verrucomicrobiales bacterium | reverse complement strand
GATTTCGACATTGCGAAAGACACGGTATGGAAAACGAAAATTCCGGGAGTGGGGCATGCTTCTCCCGTGATTTGGGAAGATCGGATTTTCCTCGTTTCCGCTGATGAAGAGTCACAAGCCCGCTCGCTGATGTGCCTTGACAGAATATCAGGGGAGATCAAGTGGAGCAAGGGGGTGCTGAAGTCGCCTTTCGAAGATATTCACCGACTCAACAGCTGCGCCTCAAGCACTCCGGTAACTGACGGTGAGCGAATCTTTGTCAGCTTTCTCGATGGAGAAAAGATGTTCGTTGCCGCATACGACCTGGAAGGAAATCAACTCTGGCAGCAGCGCCCGGGAGTCTTTTCTAGCAAGCACGGTTATTGCTCTTGCCCGGTTCTCTGGAAAAATATGGTGATCGTAAATGGTGATCACGATGGAGAGGCTTACATTGTTGCCATCGATCAGAAGAGCGGAGAGACGATCTGGAAAACGGAGCGGCCGAATCAAGTGCGAAGCTACTGCACGCCCATTATTCGAGAGATCGATGGAAGGACCCAACTCATCTTGTCGGGCAGCGAGTCTGTCGCGAGTTATGATCCGGAGAATGGGAAGCAACATTGGGTGATCGACGGCCCGACCGAACAGTTCGTGGCCTCACTTGTTTACAACGAAGCTCTCAATTTGCTCTTCATGACCTGTGGTTTCCCGCAAAAACATATGCTCGCGATTCGGCCGGATGGATCGGGGAATGTCACAAAGACCCACGTAGTGTGGCGGGATACGGCGGGGGCTTCCTATGTTCCGAGCCCGATTGCGATCGGGGATTACTTTCTCGTCGTTGCCGATAATGGGGTGGCGAGCTGCTTTGTTGCCGAGACAGGAGAGCGTCATTGGCGTGAGCGCCTTCCCGGCGGGCATAGTGCTTCGATCATTGCGGCCAATGGGCTGGCCTATTTCATTTCCGACGAGGGCATTGTATCTGTGCTGAAACCGGATCCGGAGTTCAAGGTCATTTCGCAGAGTGAGGTCGGGGAGAATGTGTATGCTTCGCCAGCGGTATACGGCGACCAGTTTTTTATCCGTGGCGAAGAGCACCTCTTCTGTATCGGGAAGTAATCGGTGGCTTTACAAATCGTCCTTCGCTCGCAAGAATCGCGATCATGAAAAACGCAACGTTGATTTGTTTTGCGCTCTTGAGCGCGTCGTTCCTTTTCGCCGGTGAATTGAAGATCGAAGGCCGGGTCGCCTTCGTGGAAGGGCCTGCCTGGAGCCCTGATGGAAATGTCTTTTTTACCGACATTGAAAACAACCGCATCATGCGCCGCGATCCGTCAGGCGCGTTGCACGTATTCCGTCAGCCTTCCGGCAAGGCAAATGGACTCTCTTTTGACAGTAAAGGTAGACTGCACGCCTGTGAAGGACATCGCGAGGGGGGGAACCGTCGAGTGACTCGAACAGAGACAGATGGAATCATCACCGTCCTGACAGACCGATACGATGGCAAGCGCTACAATTCGCCCAACGACCTGACGATTGATTCGAAAGGTCGAATTTATTTCACTGATCCTCGATACGGTGGCTACGATGGGCCGCAGGAAGTCGAGCAAATCGACGGGGAAGGAAAGCCGATCGAGGGAGTTTATCGGATCGACCCGGATGGCAAGGTGACGCGCATTATCACTCACGAAGTACAGCGGCCTAACGGGATCGCAATTTCCCAGGACGGGAAATATCTCATCGTCGCAGACAATCATAATGGCCCGGATGCGGGCGGACAGCGAATGCTTTGGCGCTTTGACCTGAGGGGAGATGGCTCAGTCGACCCAGCCAGCCGGAAAGTGCTTTTCGACTGGGAAAAAGAGCGTGGGCCGGACGGGATTGCGATCGGTCCTGATGGTCATGTTTACGCAACCGCCGGGTTTAACTTTGCTAGTGAACTGGAATCAGCAAATACGTTCCCTGCGGGCGTTTATGTGATTTCCCTGGAGGGAGAGAAGGTCGGATTCATCGCCGTCCCTGAAGACATGATTACGAACTGCACCTTCGGAGGCGAGGATGGGAAAACGCTTTTCATCACCGCAGGGCATAAGCTCTGGAGTATTGCAGTGGAATAGGCTTTGGAAGTCAGTGGTCAGACGTCAGTGCTTTCGTAATTTCCGCAGCCACTTTCTCGGCAAGGAATTCGGATCCCTCCGGCTTGTAGTGGAGATCCTGCTTCTTCTGCAATTCCGAGAATCTTGGTGAGACGTAGGTATGCAGATCGTTGATCGGAATTCCGTTTTCCATCATCACCTTCGCCGCAATTTTGTTGTATTCCGTTTCGTCACCAAATGTCCGGTCTGGAATCAGCGGCGGTTCCGGGATGGGTGTTATGCTCGCCCACATCAACTTTGCTCCTGTCGCTTTCAGCTTGCCAACCAGTGCGCGGATATTCTTTTCGTAGTCGGTGGGTTCGACCTGACGTTTTCCATCATCCATGTGGCGAAGGTCGTGAATGCCCCAGTTGAAATGAATGATGTCCCATTTTCCATCGCCCAGCCACTTGTCGATGTTGGCGAGGCCGCGAGTGGTGGGCCCACCGTTGGCGGGGATACGATGGATATTCGCCTTTCCCTCTAATCGTTTGCGAACGGGAATGGTGTAGCCCATCGATATGGAGTCACCAATCAGCAGGACGCGCGGTAGACCCTGCTTGTCCTCGATGGGGGTGAGCGGGTTTGTTTTCGCTTTCTGCGCATAAAGTGACAGGGGTAAAAGTGTGACCAGACTGATAAGGATAGAGCGTTTCATGTTGCGAGAATGTGAGAGATTGAAAATCGGAACAAGGCAAAAGACAGCGTCAACACATTGAGGATTGATTCCGCCATTGCAACGGAGCGGGTCGTCGGGCACGATGCCAAGTATGACGACACGACGAGGATTTCTGGTGACTTCTACCGCGACGGCAGGATCCGTCATGTTGGGCAACACAGCCGAGAAAAAATTGACCTGCGGCCTTGCGATCGGAACGTATGGCCTGCAGTCGATGTCGGTCGAGGATGCGATCCGGCTCATTGCCAAGACAGGCTATGACGCGGTTGAGATTACCGTATTTGCCGGGACGACAGGGGATAAGTCAGGCGCTCTCATCTCAAATGAAAGCCGGAAGCGAGTCCGGGATGTGCTGGAAGAAACCGGATTGCGGCTCTGTGCTTTGATGGCGGATATGAAACCGGAAAAAGAGGATTCCAAGCATTATTCCAGTCTCTCGCACCTCACTGGTTTGATTCAGATGGCTCATGACCTGTGTCCCGAGAAACCACCATTGATTCAGACCATTCTCGGCGGAAAGAAATGGGACGAGTCGAAGAATCTCTTCCGCGATCGACTGGCGGACTGGAATCAGATTCTCGCGGATCAGAAAGGCTACCTCTCGATCAAGCCGCATCGAAGCCACGCCATGTCTGATCCGACTCAGGCTGCCTGGCTTTTGAAACAAGTCGGCAATCCACGACGACTGCGTATGGTCTATGACTACAGCCATTATGCATTCCAGACTCCGGAGCGCACTATTGCGGACACGGTGGATGCCGCGTTGCCAATTACGAACTATGTCGCAGTGAAAGATGCTGTGGAAGTGGATGGGAAAGTGCGATTTGCCCTTGCTGGCGCCACCGATAGCTGGGATCAAGCTGACATTGTGAAGCGACTCTACGAAGGGGGATACCGTGGCGATTTCTGCTGTGAAGTCAGCAGCCAGATTTGGCGGGGCGACCCTGACTATGACCCGGTAGCTGCTACTGAAGAGTGCTTTCGGAATATGGGGGCAGCTTTTGAAAGAGCCGGCGTGGAGCGTGGGTAGAATCTGTAGCTGAGGTCTGTAACCTCGGAATGTGGGTGCATTAAGACTAGCGCACATAATCCGGCCTCACAAAGGCCAGCAACAGCATGCAAATTCGCTTTTCACTTCTGCAGGAAAAGCCGTAGGTTTAACCTCACGATTTTCTCATTTGATGCATTTGCCAGCCCGCCTTTTTCTCGCCACTCTTTTCTGTCTGCCATGCTTTTTGCTCAATGCTGCCGAGTGGCCGCGCTTCCGCGGCCCTAATGGTTCCGGTATCGACAGCTCAACTGAAGTTCCAATAGACCTGAACGAAAAATCACAGCAGTGGTCTGTGGAGATTCCTGGCTCCGGACATGGTTCACCCGTGCTTTGGGGCGACCGGATTTTCCTCCTCAGCGCTGTCCCCGAAATCTCACCCCAGCCCGCTCCCAAGTCAGCCGCAAAAGGCAAAGGCAAGAAGAAGGGCAAGGGGAAGCCGGGAGCGGTGGCGTATCAATGGCTCACTCTCTGCCTTGATCGAAATACGGGGGAGACGATTTGGGAAAAGAAATTCGATCAGCAAAAGTTCAAAGGTCATCGATTCAACAGTGCCGCTTCTTCCACTCCTGCGGTCGATGCCGAGCGCGTCGTCTTCGCGTGGGGGACTGCTGACCAATTGACGGTGGTTTCCCTCTCTCATGACGGCAATCTTCACTGGCAGAAAGAACTTGGACCGGTCGTTGGGGGACATGGATTTGGCGGATCTCCGATTCTCCACGAAGACCTTGTTGTTCTCAATAATGATCAGGAAAAAGAAAGCGGAAACCTCTTCGCCCTCCACGCGGAGAGTGGGGAAGTCGCCTGGGAGGTTGAGCGAAAGAGCCAGCGAATTTCCTATTCGGTGCCCTGCGTCTACGACGCGAACGGGCGTGAGGTTCTCGTATTCGTTAACTGGCAACATGGCTTCACCGCGATCAATCCGAAGAACGGTGCCGTGATCGCCGATAGATCCGTTTTCAATACGGAAACGAACGAGCGCGCGATCAGTTCGCCGAT
>JAKMGR010000004.1 GCA_022424805.1 Verrucomicrobiales bacterium | reverse complement strand
GAATACGATATCGCGGTTCCTACAGACAAACTCGACAGGCTTCGAATCGACCCCGCACGCAGCAAGGGTGTGATTCTCATCGATTGGATCCGCTTGCTCGATGCGGGCGGGAAGGAGTGCAAGGTGTGGAATTTTTAGAGCAGGTTTTCTTTTAGCGCCTATGCCGGATCTTTCTCACGAACTGCAATGCCAAAGCGATGGCTCTCCCGTCGTTGCGGGAATTGATGAGGCGGGTAGAGGGCCTCTAGCTGGGCCGGTTTCTGTCGCGGCGGTGGTTCTTCCGCAAGGCTTCTCGCATCCGAAGCTGAATGATTCCAAGCAACTCTCGGAAAAGGTCCGGGAATCCATCTACGAAGAAATCATCAGCAACGAGGAAATCCGCTGGGCTTCGGTCATGATCGAGCCGAAAGAGATCGACGAAATCAATATTCTTCAGGCGACCTGGGAGGGGATGCGCAGATCGTTCCGGAAACTCAATCCGACGCCCGACATTGCCTTGATTGATGGAAAGCCAGTTCGGGATTTCCCCGCTCCTCATCGGGCTTTGGTGAAAGGGGATTCCATTAGCCTGAGCATTGCGGCAGCGAGCATCATCGCCAAGGTCGAGCGCGACCGGCTCATGGTGCGCTATGCGAAAAAGTATCCGGAGTATGGTTTCGAACGGCACAAGGGGTATGGCACCGAGATGCATCGTGACGCGCTTCGCGAGCACGGCCCGTGCCCCATCCATCGATATAGCTTCGCACCGGTGGCGCAGGCGGAATTTGATTTTGGTAAAAGATGAGGGCGACTCGGCAGATTCAGTTGCTCACACAATCTTCTCTCGAGCGATTTCGCGACAGGCTATCCGGATGGTTTTGCGAAAAGTGGGATACGGAATTGGAAGAGGAGTTCGATTTCCCTGACAGAACCACGATGGAGCGCGGGGAATGGAATCGCTGGGTCGGTGAAACAGGTGAGCGGCTTTCGGCAAAATATCTTCGCATGAAGGGGTGTCGAATTTTGTATCGCAACTATCGAGCGCGAGGTGGGGGCGAGGTCGATATCGTTTGTCGCGATGGGAACTTCCTTGTGTTTACGGAAGTGAAAACAAGGACGAGTCTGGATTACGGACGCCCTTCTCAGGCTGTGAATGAAGCCAAGCAAAAACTCATCATTCGAGGTGCTAACGCCTGGTTGCAATTGCTCAATTCCCCCGAAATCGCTTTTCGCTTCGATGTCGTAGAAGTCATTTTGCAGGACAGGAAAAAGCCGGACGTGACGTGGATCCAGGATTCCTTTACTACGCCGCAGGTTGGTTTGGGGCAGTAGCAGGCATTGCGCGAAAGCTCAATGCAATAGGGTAAATTTGGAGCGCCCAAAGAGGTGCACTGAAATCCCGCTTTCAGAACCGTAAAAATGCGATACCGGCCCTTGGAGCGTGGCAAACGGTAATAAATTATAAAAAATTTCGCGAAGAACATAAATTAATTTTAATTTTTAATAAAAATACTATTTTCGTAATGAATTCAAACGGGAGTTACCATGCCTACCGGTCCCTCCAATCATCCAAAAAGGCGTTTTTTCGAAGTGAATTCGGAGCCGAGAGGGGATGCCGCTTGTTGAATGCTTTTGCAACGGCCACGAAAATCGGGTTGGAAAGGGTTCAGGTGAGTTTTAGTACTCCGGGATTTAGCTACGACATGCGAGATCGGAAGGTTCAAGAGCAATACTGCGAACAGGTGGAGAAGACCGGTGTTCAAATCGCCATTCGCTAGGAATGGGGATTCTCGGCACGCTTGGCTTGGGCTTGAATGTTTTTGTGATCACCTCCGACTGAGGGGCTTGGACATAGAAAAGCTGTCGCACTATTCGCGGGCTTCCTCTACAATTCGTGATGGCGAATGATATCGGTATAGAGACTCTCGACCTGCAATTTCAGAATCTTCCGCGAGCAATCGCGTCATTTCTCGTGACCGGTCCTGACGGTGCGATCTTGATCGAAACCGGCTGCGAAACCTGCAGGGAGCAGCTCATCACGGAACTGGATGAACGTGGGCTTGCACCCGCTGATCTTGCTGCGGTTTTCGTGACCCATATTCATCTTGATCATGCTGGGGCAGCAGGATGGTTTGCCGCTCAAGGTGTTCCTCTCTTTGTTCACCCCAAAGGTGCCAGACATCTCATTGATCCGACTCGCCTCGTTGAGAGCGCGAGAATGGTCTACGGAGATCGTTTCGATTCCCTGTGGGGAGATATGACGCCGGCTCCTGAAGGGAATGTCAGGGAGATTACTGACGGGAAAACGGTTGAGGTCGCGGGGCTGGAAGTCACAGCCATCGATACGCCGGGCCATGCCTTTCATCATCATGCTTTCGTCATCGATAATACAGTTTTTGCGGGGGATTCCTCCGGTGTCCGCATCGATGACTCTGGCTATCTGTCGTTAACCTCAGCTCCACCACAGTTTCATCTCGAACACACGCTCGCCAGTGTGGAACGCTTGGAGAAGCTGGGGGAAAAGAGACTTTTTCTCACTCATTTCGGGGAGGTTCCTGACCCGGCCAAACATTGGGCTGACTATCGCGAGGTGGTAGAGCTTAATGTGGAATTTGTGCGGCAGCGACTCGTAGAGGGGATGGATGAAGAATCACTCCAGATCGCTTACCAGGCCTTCCAGATGGAGCAGGCCTTTCGCGTAAATACGCCTCGAGTAACCTGGGAAACACTACAGGAGATCAATGGTGCGGGAATGTGTGCCGACGGAATTCGCATGTATTGGCAAAGGAAATGGAAAGAGGATCGTTCTTGAATAGTGAACCGGCGGCAATGATCAGACTTGAATTGCTTCTCTCATAAGTGTTCAATAACAAGAATTACCATTTCGAATGAAACACCTGCTTGTCCTTCTTTTTTTGTGTGTGCCGGGATCGGCAGCGCTCGTATTAGGCGAGGACGAAAAGAAGGAGGATGCAAAAACGCCGGAGACGCTATCTGGTCGTCCGCTTGATATCAGCAATCTCGCGCGCCTCCCTTATCGCCAGCTCATCAAGATTGCCCAGAGCGATGGTGGATCAAAACCGGACGCAGAAATGTACAAGCTGCGTATCAAGAGCCAAAATCCCAAGGTGGAATCCGAGGACATCGAACTCTTTTTGAATCTCAAAGAAGGACCGATGGTCGTTGTGGTCAACGACCAGGGATTTCTGGAGATTCCCCATAACAAAGAGCTGCTTGAAGCCAATCCAGAACTGGTTGCGAACCAGCCACGCGGAACGCTCAATATTTTCGTCGATATCGAGGTTCCCAAGGTTTCTCCGCCGAACATTGTCGACGGGAAGGTCAAGTATCAGGAACTGTTTCGACCGCTTGTCGAAATTCAGAATGAGATGCGTAAGGTTGATCCCACATTTGGTTTGGGCGGGCAGCAGTTTGTGCTCGAAATCGAAACCGGTGAGGAGCCGATCAAGATTACGCGGACACTTGGGGCACGAACCTTTCGGCCCAACAGCCGGGGCAAGGTTTACATGATCATGGAAGCCTATCTCTACGAGGAAAATCCCGACGTGGAGATCCCGGACGATGCGAAGATTAACGTTCTTCCTGCAACCCCGGAGGAGATCGAGGACATCCGGTCTCGGTAAAGAGAGTGCGCCTTACTCTCCTTCCGGCTCAAGCACGACCGCGGTGCCAGAAGCGCAAAACATCATCATGCTCTGTCCTTGGTCAATGGTTTCGTGGTCCATGTCGATACCGAAGACTGCATCGGCTCCGTGGGAATGAGTCGCCGCCATCATTTCCTTAATGGCAATTTCTCTGCCGCTTTTTAGCTTGAATTCATAAACCCCCGATCTCCCGCCAACGATGTGGGTGATCCCCGCGAAAATATCGCGGACAATATTGGCTCCGAG
>JAKMGR010000669.1 GCA_022424805.1 Verrucomicrobiales bacterium | reverse complement strand
CACCTCAGCCTGCTCGCCGGGCAGGATGCCGCTGACGCGCAAAAGGACGAACCCGACGAGGAACGCGTCTGCCTCAGTTCCGTCCACCAGGCCAAAGGACTCGAGTGGAAAGTCGTCTTCGTCATCTGGCTCGCCGAAGGCAAGTTCCCCAGCAGCCGGGTAATCGACGAAGACGAGGAGAGCGAATCCAACGACGGGCTAGAGGAAGAGCGTCGCCTCTTCTACGTTGCCGTGACGCGCGCCATGGACGAGCTCTACCTCACTTACCCACAACTCTGGCAGCGAGCGTTCGATGGAGAGGTCATTCAGCGGCCTTCCCGTTTTCTCGACGATATTCCCGATCCGATGGTCGAGGAATGGAATATCGGAGCGGCTTGGTGAGTGGGCTATCTTTTAATAAATGCCCCGCTATCGAACAGAATTAAGAGTCAAAATTTTGAAGCTTCCCGGCAATTCAGGATCTTCAACTTCCACTCTCTTACTTTCGGATGATTGCTGGCTCGAACGGTAAGCAAAGCATCACCCTTCGGCAGAACAACCCAGTCACGGTTCTGGTCAGTCACGCTTGTGACAACTGCATCATCGTCGCCATATCCGATAACCTGGTAGTGAACCTCCTCCCACTTCACCTCGCTATCATTAAGAATGCGATAGGTCACTTGCGTTCCTTTCGGTTCACTTAAAATACTGACGAATTCCATCCGAAACTGATCCACATAGTCTTCGTAAACTTGATCTCCAGAAAAAGCATCCAAGCGAGAGACCGTAAAGAAAAGAAAGGGAACCAGGAAAACAATCGGCAGAATTGCCGCCCACGTCTGCGGATTGTAAATGCCTTTTTGAAATGACAAGCAATGCGGACATTTCTTCGCCCTTTCATCGATTTCGGAGAAGCAATACTGGCAAGTCTTGGTAGGATCGTCCATGACAGAGAGAGTAAGGTAACTAGGGGTTTATAGCGAGCCGTAAATCACTGTGTATCTGTAGTCACTCCTCAAAGTATCTCCCACAACTTCACGAATTGAGGTCCTTCCACACCTCCCCAAACTGCGCCGAAGCAAACGCCAAATCCTCTTGCGAATGTGCAGCCGACATCTGGGTTCGGATCCTGGCCTTGCCTTTCGCGACCACAGGGAAAGAAAACCCGATCACATAGATTCCCCGTTTCAGCAACTCCTCAGACATCCGCGCAGCCAGCTTGGCATCGCCCAGCATCACCGGAATGATGGGATGCTCTCCAGGCAAACTGCTCAGTCCCGCCGCTTCGAGCTTCTCTCGAAAGAACCTCGCGTTATCCCTCAGGGAATTAACGAGCGAGGAATCTGCCTCCAGCAAATCGAGTGCCTTCAGAGATGCTGCGGCAATTGCCGGAGCAACGGAATTGGAAAAGAGATACGGTCGCGAGCGCTGCCTCAGCAATTCGATGATTTCCTTTTTCCCACTGGTATAGCCACCACTCGCACCACCGAGAGCCTTGCCCAGCGTACCGGTAAAAATATCGACCTGCCCCATGATACCGCAGTGTTCGTGAGTGCCACGACCGTTTTCTCCGATCACCCCGACGCCATGAGAGTCGTCGACCATGACGAGCGCATCGTAGCGGTCGGCAAGATCACAGATCCCTGCGAGGTCAGCTATGGAACCGTCCATGGAAAAGACCCCATCCGTGGCAATCAGCCGAAAGCGCGCCGACTCTACCTCCTGAAGTTTCGCCTCGAGATCGGCGAGGTCGTTATTCTTGTAGCGAAAGCGCTTCGCTTTGCAGAGTCGGACGCCGTCAATGATCGAGGCATGATTCAGTTCGTCGGAGATAATGGCATCTTCCGGCCCGAGAAGGGTCTCAAAGAGCCCGCCGTTCGCATCAAAGCAAGAGGAATAGAGAATAGTATCCTCTGTGCCGAGGAATAGACTAAGACGTTTCTCCAACTCCTTGTGGATTTCCTGGGTGCCGCAGATAAAACGCACCGAGGAGAGTCCGAATCCCCAGCGATCGATCGCGTCAATCGCTGCCCGCTTTACTTCTGGATGATCGGAGAGCCCAAGGTAGTTGTTGGCACACAGGTTCAAAACCTCATCCCCACTCGCCACCGCAACATGCGGCGACTGCGGTGTCGTGATGACTCGTTCCGATTTGTAGAGCCCCGCATCCCGAATCTCGTCGATGGTCGTCTGCAGGTGAATTTCAAATGCGTTGTTCATAAAAAGATAATCAGCGTTTTTCCGGCTAGGTATGAAGTTCCTTTTTTTACCACTGCAGAATCACTTTCCCACTTTCCCCGCTGTTCATCACCTCAAATCCTTTTTCAAAATCCTCCGCGGCAAAGTGATGGGTAATGACAGGTGAAATATCGAGCCCTCCCTGGAGCATCACTGTCATTTTATACCAGGTCTCATACAT
>JAKMGR010000656.1 GCA_022424805.1 Verrucomicrobiales bacterium | reverse complement strand
GGAAGGTCCGGCGCCCATTTTTCAACGTCGCGAGAGTGAAGGCACCGGTGGCACATCAGCATCAGTTGCCCGCACCGGAACTGCGATGGTGAACGGAGTTAAGGTAAAGCTCTACCAGGGAGGTAATGTCCGTGTCCTCAGCAACTCAGGCGGCACAGCCCAGATTCGCCTGCCGGACGGTCGCACAGGAACGGTTGATAGTTCTTTGCTGCAGTGAGTGCAGTCGCACTCACTCTCCAAGAGTCTGATCACACAGTGAGTCTGCGATCCCGCGCTTCGATCTCCCATTCTTCCTCCGTGCATTCGCCATCGCGCACCACGACAGCTCTCTGATAAAGCGCAACACTTGGACAGACGTGATAGGGCACACCAATGATTTTGGCGCCGATCGGGAAGGCGCTGCGATCTGCAACTTCAAGAACGAGGTGCTCTTCGCTTTGACCTAAAAATTTTTCAACAGGCAAGGCGGGAAAGCGCACGCGATTCTCGATCGGGTTTTCCGCCGATACCGCCTTATTGCCGAGGTCGATGCAGATCGTATTTTCGTCGGGATGACTCACGACTCGTGTCAGGAGAAAAGCGGCGGGGTCGAAAGCGAGGTCAGGGTAGTGGGTTCCGTATCCAGCATCCCAGAGTAGAGGAGTTCCGGGAGATGTCTGCCTCGGGCGCGGAGAGGCTTTCGCTGCTTCCGCATGGAGGGCGAAAGTGGGAGAACCACCCGATACAATCAGGGGGACCTCGATTTCTTCCGATTCGAGAAGATTCACGATTTCCTCCAGGACATCCATCGCCGCGGCAAACGCTGCTTTCCTCGCATCCATACTCGCGTCGTGAATGTGGCCGTCGTAGGCATGGATTCCAGCAAAGGTGAGGGCGTCATTTTCTACAATTGAGCGAACAAGATCAACAGCAGCTTCAGTCGCGCCAATGCCTGTTCTGTGCATTCCGCAGTCGAGATCAAGGAAGAGGGGAGTCGGATTCCCCGCGGAGGAATGAGTCGCCAATCCGAGCACTCCCTCCGGGCTGTCCGCGATCGTCGAGACGCGCAGGTCAGGAAACATTCTTGCGAGCCGGGTAAGTCGCTCCGCATTCGGACCGACAACGGGATAGGAGAGCAGGATGTCTTTCACGCCGGAACGAGCAGCGAGCTCTGCCTCGGCAATGGTGGCGCACTTCACACTCTCAATTCCCCTGGCCACCTGTCGCTTGAGCACTTCGCCGCACTTGTGCGTCTTCATGTGTGGCCGAAGCAATGCAGGATCTCCTCCTACAATTTCCAGCATGCGATCTAGATTTCGCTCGATTGCATCGACATCAAAGAGCAGAGCAGGAGACCCAACCCTGCTCAGTCCACGTGGTAAGCCTGATGGGTCCATCAGCCAAACCTGTTCAGTGCCTTGTTGCGGAATCATCTCTAGCTTTTACACCAGAACAAGACCATCTGCCAAGACGGGTTGGTGGGAAAGCTCTTCCCAAGCAGCGACAAAGCGTTCTCCGGTGTCCCCAAAAAGCGGGGAAACCTCGAAATTCGCAGATGGAAGCCCGGTTTGATCCACTTCCAATTCGATCCCTGCAGCCTTAGCCCAACGGGCGTATTGGCGAAGCTGATCATCCCGGCTCGTTTGCGCAGAGTCGACACCTTCTGCGTTTTTGACGGGAGAAAAGTCGTCCTCGCGCGCCGTCTCGATAATCACCGGGTTCTCCGCGAAGGGAAGGGCATCGAAAACGAACATCTCGAACTTGTAAGCATTTGGTTCCTCGGGGTTCCTAACCTCGCCGCTTGCATCTACGTAAGGCACCTTCTTTTTTGCGAGATGGAAGGGGAGTTTGGAGGCTTCATCGCGACCGCTTCCGAGGCGATCGGTAAAATTGCGGTCAAAAATATGGATCGCGATGCTGCCAGCCTGAAAGCGCAGTGAGCCAGATGCGTCCGTTTCCTGTGCGAGCCGATCGGGAAGATCGCTATATTCCACGACCAGAGATTTTCCGTCCTGCTCACAGAACACACCCACCTTTTCCTCGGCGTAGGCCTTGGGAACCATCTTGCTCGACAGTTCTGAGTTGTTCATCAGGTGAAATCCGATGAAAGCAGGATCGATGCAGCGGACGAGAGGATTGTCGACCTGAAAGTAGCTCACGATGTCGACGCCGTCGGCTTCCATATTCCGAATTGAACCGGATCGAACGAGAGCACGCAATGCTCCGCCATGACCGTCGGGACTCAATGCGATGTGCCCTTTCTCGGCGAGGAGAATCTTCCCATCGCTATCAACGGCAGGCATTAGCCCCTGGCTGAAAAAGTGAATTTTATCCGGCGGGAGACCAAAGTGGTTATTCTCCTCAAAGAAGGAAACCGTAGCCTCGTGATTGATGACGGAGGTCAGGATATACCAGGGGATCGGTTTCCCGTAGAGCTTGGACGAAGCGAGGATCTTTTCGGCAAACACTTGGAAGAGCGACTTCTTCAAGACCGGCGTCACACCGAATGTGCCTTTCGGCCCGTCATAGCCAAGGCGGGTGCCCTGCCCGCCAGCGACTGTGAACGCAGCAACCCGACCAGCACGCAAAGCAGCCTCGCCCTTCTCGGTTGATTCTTGCCACATCGCAGCATCGCCTCCGTTATCAGGCAGTGGAATGAAATCGGCCGGTTCCAGCGAATTTGCCATGTCCGCGTTGCTTGAATCTTCACCCTTCACCAACAAGGCGACAAGTTGGTCGAGTTCATCGAGATCGATTGCTCGGGCTTCTGCGAGGAGATTTTCTTGAGCCTCCTCGCTGAGCGTATCAAAATGCGCAAAGACCTGGCCTTGGCCATTTTCTTCAAAATGTTGACGTATCGAGTCCATAAGTTCTGCGTTTGTTGCGACCGGTAAAGTGAGAGAAGGGAAAAATATTAGTAAGCTTTTTCTTAACTAAATTCAAGTAGCGCGGTCCGACGGAACTGACACGTGGAGCCCTCCACACTGCGTGGAGTGATGCCAGTGCGATTCTGCTACCACCGCAAAGAAAGAGTCGGATTGCTTTTCATTCTGGTAAATCCGCCGGAAGCGTTACGCTTGTCCCAGCTCCCTAGAACGATCTGCGGCCGCTTTCACAGCGCGATTCACGATCCCAGCAAACCCATCGGCACGGAAGGATTCAAGCGCCGCGAAAGTCGTCCCATTCGGGCTGGTGACCTTCTCCCGCAGTTCGCCGGGCGTATCGATCCCCGAAAGGAGCAGCTCGGCCGCACCGGCAACAGTGTGGGTAGCAAGGTTCAGGGCGACCCTTGGCTCGAGTCCTTGCTCAATGCCTCCGGCGACTAATGACTCAATCAGGAGAAAAACATAGGCTGGACCGCTCCCACTCAATGCAGT
>JAKMGR010000648.1 GCA_022424805.1 Verrucomicrobiales bacterium | reverse complement strand
ATGATGTGGTAATGACGCCAACCTTTGATCGCATCGCGCGAGAAGGCGTTCTTTTCAACCACGCTCACGTCAGTGCTCCTTCCTGTACCCCGTGCCGAAGTGCGTTGCTCACGGGGCAGCATTTCTGGCGGACAAAGACGGGTTCTATTCTGCTAGGAGCAACCTTTCCGGAGGACCTGCCTACGTATCCGATTCTCTTGAAGGAGGCTGGCTATCACATCGGCGCTACTTACAAAGTCTGGGGGCCGGGGACGCCGAGCAACTTTCCCTTCAGCACGAACAAGGCGATGTATCAGCCTGCTGGTGCCAAGTTTAATGGGTTTTCTCAAAACGTGACTAAAGCGGTGGGAAATGGAACCTCTATTGAAGATGCCAAGAAGGAGTTGCTCGATGAGGCGCGCGCCAATTTCAAAGCCTTCCTCGCGGATCAGAAGGAAGGGCAGCCATTCTGCTACTGGTTCGGACCGACAAACGTGCACCGCAAGTGGATCAAAGGTAGCGGGAAAAAACTGTGGGGCATTGATCCGGATACCTTGAAAGGCAAGATGCCTCCCTTTCTTCCCGATGTCCCTGAAGTGCGCCAGGACCTCGCCGACTACTTTGGAGAGATCGCAGCATGGGATGCCGGAATGGCCGTGCTTCTTGATGAGTTGGAGAAATCTGGTCAGGCCGAAAATACGATCATTGCCGTGAGCGGAGACCATGGGGCACCCGGGTTTCCCTACGGCAAGTGCAATCTCTATGACTTCGGAACCGGAGTTCCGCTTGCCATTTCCGGCCCCGGAGTGAAGGGCGGACGTATCGTCGATGACCTGACATCGCTCACTGATATTGCGCCAACCTTTCTTGCTGCTGCTGGAGTGGAGGCACCCGAAGTCATGACCGGCAAAAGCCTCTGGCCCGTTCTGGAATCTGACAAAGAAGGACTAGTTGATGAATCAAGAACGCAGGTTTTCACGGGGCGGGAACGCCATGTCGACAACGCTCGCGCTGATTTTAAACCCTATCCACAGCGCTGCATTCGAACGCACGAGTATTCCTTCATCATTAATTTTCGCCCCGAACGCTGGCCGATGGGAGACCCCTACTTGTTGGGTGACGATGAGTCGGACCCCAGTGTCTATGAGTTGGAGAACAACACTCGGATTACGCTGCCAGACGAGGACGCGGGTCCGACCAAAGCGTGGCTCGTCACGGCTCGAAGCGAGGAGAAGTGGAAACCTCACTTTGACTGGGTATACGGGCAGCGCCCGAGATATGAACTTTACGATCTGGAATTGGATCCCCACGAAGCCACCAATGTCGCCAATGATCCAACCTACGAGGATATTTGCCTCATTTTGGAGTCAAAACTGATAGCCGAAATGAACTCCACAGGTGACCCGAGATTGGTGAACGAGGGGGAATTCTACGAGACATCACCCATGTCAGATCCTGCCCCGAGTCGGAAGAAACCGAAGGGGAAGAAGTAATTGGATAACTCGACAGGGTATGGTGATAGAGCTAAGCCTGCTAAATCACCGAGCTGATCCGATTGGTTTTCAGTCCAAAAGCCCATCCGGGCGCATCAGTCTTTCTCCTTTTTTCGCTCTGCTTTCCATTCTCTGAACTTCTCCGGATAGAGAGCTTTCCGGGTCACCATCCAGACATAGGAAGCCTCTCCGGCTGCGCCGTCTCCGCCGGAATATTTATCGTAGGCCTCGATGGTTTTGTCCCACTCGTCAAAGTAGGACATGATCCAGAGCGAGTTCGTGTCGCCTCTGCCTTCCTTGGCCACTTTGCGAACGATGAAGTCGACTGCCGTCTCTTCCTGATCGATGGCATGTCGGTAGAAGGCCAGGGCCATCGCCAGCACGGGAACGGCGTTGAGTTCCTTCGATGCCAGCAGGTAGCGGAAGCGTTCGTCTTTCACTATTCCAGCGTGAATGATCATTTCGGTTAATTCGCGCTGGTCTTCTTCCGGGGCGAGAGCCATCTTGGTGAGCTTGGCGGGATCAAATGGTGCCTCGTATCGGGAGTTCAAGGGCAGCAGCCGTTTTTCGCGGAACCGGTAATCCTGCCAAACATACAAAGACTTTTCCTTCTCTCGAATTTTATAGGGTTTGCCCAGGCCGATAACGTCATATTCGTAGGCTCGGATGCCGAAGAATTGGCGCTCTGGCCGCAAGTGCAGTTTTCGATCTAGACTTTTCGGTAGGATTTTCTCGGTCACGTCCTCCCATTTCCCCTTCTTCCACTCCAGCACGAAAGACTGATCATCTGCGGGAACCGATCCGTCTGCGAAGGGCTTGGGCATGTGAACGAACACGTAGGGGAGATTCGCATCCCGGTAGTAGCCTGTAAGCTTCCGCGGAAATAACTTCACTCTGAGTTGGGAACTTGCGCTGATGCTGCCACCGTCGGAATACCAATGCAGGTATTTGTTCTGATAGTCGAGTCGCTTGTCCTTAGGTGACTTCGAAAGAATCCTCAAAAAAGAAGAGCGTTCCTCCAGCGGGATATCGGCAAAATACTCCGGTGGTAGATTGTAAATGACGAAATTCAAAAACTGACCGTCATCGGCTTTCAGCCGGGGAGTCGAACTGAAAAGGCACAGCTTCACTGCGATCAAAACCGCAAAGCAGGTGGGGAAAACTTTCTGCATGATACAACTACGCCGGTTTTGCATTCTTTCTTTCGCCACCGCAGGTATTCCGCTACGGAGAAGCCGTTCCGTCTTATTTCAGATTCGAAAACACCTTCTTCAAAAAATCGCGGTTTTCTACCGCCATACGAGTGGCATCTTGTGGAGATTCAGGTTCGCCGGTGCATTCGATCATGACGGGGCCTTTGAAGTTCGCGTTTTTCAGGACTTGGAATACCTCGGCGAAATTGGCCTTTCCGGTTCCAAACTGAATCATGACAGGCGATTCTTTGCCGGCGCAGTCCTTGGCGCAAAATCCAGTGACCTGAGATGCGATGTTTTCGAGTTCTTTGACGGGATCACCTCCGGTGTAGTAGACGATATTTCCGGCGTCGTACCAGATGCTGAAATTAGGATGGTTTACGAGTTCGATGCAGCGAATGATCTCGGCTCCGTCTCCACCGTGGGGTTTCATTGCGATTTTCACCCCCTTGTCAGCGGCGTAGGCGGTGACTTCGCCAATGACGGAACTGTAGTATTCCACGGTTTCATTTCTGCGAGGCCCACCGGAGAGTAGAAATTCCAGACCAAGGCGAGCTGCGTTGTCGGTGAGTTTTTTCAATTCAGAAACGGCATCCTTTTGTTCCTTCGCTTTCGGTCCATAAATCCATGCGATGATCGGTTTCAGATCGCGCTGCGCGATTCGATCCCGCAGGGCATCGAGGTAATCCGGTGAAGTATCAGCACTGAGTAAATCCTCGGGCTCTTTCTGATGGCGTCCTACGAGACCTGTTGTGGTAAAGCCGGCTGACTGGATTTCTTCGAGGGCTTCATCGTAGCTCCATTTTCCCCAAGGCCGGTTGAAGCATCCGATCTGCCATGGGGTTGAATCGGGATCATCGGCCCCAAAGGCAAGATTTGAAGAAGTGGCGTATGCGGCTGTAGCCAATCCACTTTGAGTCATGAATTGGCGGCGATTCATTTTGCGGTCACTTATCATGGAATAATGCTACCGCGAGGAGGGTGTTGCATAAATTGCCGTTAACGCCCCAGTTCCCGATCGAGCAGTCGGTTGTAGATCTTTTGTCGCTCCGGCATTCCCAGTCCGCGATTGCGATATTCAAACATCTTCACATTGATGCTTTCTCTCTGCTTCACACTGAGTCGGGAAACTTTTGAAATGACTTCGGGCGGGATCGGCTGTTTGTCTGCGTAGCCGTCAGCTTGGAATCCGTCACGGATGTTGCGAGCTGCATTGCGAGCGTCGGACAATTGGTCAGGAGTGAGAACGCGGG
>JAKMGR010000618.1 GCA_022424805.1 Verrucomicrobiales bacterium | reverse complement strand
GCTCCGAATGTAAAGGCGCACGGATCAACGAAATCGCCCGATTCGTTCGCATCGACGGAATGGGCATCCATGACATTGCGGGCCGTTCCGTTGCCGATGCTCGTGAAATGATCTCCGGCCTGAAGCTCGAAAAGCAGGCGAAACTGATCGCACGCGATATCCTTCCCGAGATCACGCAACGACTGAAATTCATGGAAGAGGTAGGCCTCGGCTATCTCCAACTCCATCGCTCCGCCACCACGTTGAGCGGAGGGGAAAGCCAACGCATTCGCCTTGCCGCGCAACTCGGCTCCAATCTGCGTGGAGTTCTCTACGTGCTCGACGAACCCACGATCGGACTGCACCCGCGCGACAACGAAAGCCTGCTCGATACTCTAGCGGCACTGAAAACTAAGGGTAACTCATTGCTTGTTGTTGAACACGATGAAGAAACGATCCGCCGCTCCGATCACCTGCTCGATCTCGGCCCGGGTGCCGGAAATTTCGGCGGAAAAGTCGTCTGGCAAGGGGATCCGAAAAAACTTTTCCTGAAGTCGGCTGCCAAGTCGGACTCCCCCACACGTCTCGCGTTTTCGGATCCGATTCGGCATCCGATGCGGGGCGAACGCAGAAAGCTGCCCACAAAAAACTGCAAGGACGGCTGGCTGAAAGTTAAAGGTGCCACGGCGAACAATCTGCAGAATATCGACGTCAGAATCCCCATTGGGCGCCTCACGGTCATCGCTGGGATTTCCGGATCCGGGAAGTCGAGTTTAATGCGAGGAGTGCTCAAGCCTGCTGTCGATTCGAAACTGAAGAAGCCTGCGAAGAAAAAGAACACGCGCACCGTAAAGCGGGCGAAGACGTGGAAGTCCATCGACGGCGTGGAGCAGCTCGAGGCGGTCTACGAAGTCGATCAATCGCCAATTGGAAAAACTTCCCGTTCCACTCCAGCAACCTATGTGAAGGTCTTCGATGAAATCCGTAAAATGTTCGCTCAATTGCCCGAGGCTCGAGCACGCGGCTACACCGCGTCGCGTTTCTCCTTCAATACCGAAGGTGGACGATGCGAAGCCTGCAAGGGGAACGGCCAAATCAAGTTGGAGATGAACTTCCTCCCGACGACTTACGTCATTTGCGAAGAGTGCAACGGACGGCGCTTCAATTCACCGACGCTTGAGATTCTCTACAACGGGAAATCGATCGGTGATGTCATGGATCTTTCGATCGAGGAGGCCTCCGCATTTTTCTCCGGGCATCCCAAGATTTCCCGGACACTTGGCCTCATGAACGATACCGGTCTCGGCTACCTCCATCTCGGCCAACCCAGCCCCAGCGTTTCCGGAGGCGAAGCACAACGCATCAAGCTCGTCAGTGAATTGACTCGTGGAGTCGGCCGATCCGCCAATGCCCGTCTCCGCCAGAACCGAAAGCCAAAATCCAATCTCTATCTCATCGAAGAACCCAGCATTGGGCTCCATGCAAGCGATGTGAAACGACTGCTCGATGTGATGCACCGTCTCGTCGATGAAGGAAACACCGTCGTCGTAATCGAGCACAACCTCGAGATCATGGCCGAAGCCGATCACCTCTTGGAGATCGGACCAGAGGCCGGAGAAAATGGTGGGATGGTCGTCGCAGCAGGAACGCCAGAGGAAGTGAGCCAGGTTAAGGAGAGCAGGACGGCTCCGTTTTTGGCAAAGCAATTGGATTAGCCGCTGTCTACTGCAGTAGCTTTAACTGCTCCAGGTTCGCCCGCATCACACTCATCCAATCGCCCTCCTCCGGCTGATTTCCGCAGGGATCGATGACGATGCTCTTGATTCCCTTTTCCTCGAGCATTTTGAAAGCCTCTTCAATGGGCTGCCCTTCCCATAGCATCCACTTCGCCGGGTGCACTTCAAGAATGTCATGCAATTCCACAACGGCCTTGCGGACCGGCGTAACTTCGGGCTCCCAGTGCACGGACTTGATCGCCAATCCATAGCGCCGAGCGAAATATTGATACACAGGGTGCGACGCGACGAGAGGAGTGTCACCGAT
>JAKMGR010000615.1 GCA_022424805.1 Verrucomicrobiales bacterium | reverse complement strand
CTCCCCAGGCAGCCTTTCTTCCCTTTTCCTTGAACCACTCGATCGCTGTATCAACGCCCTGTTCTTTCACCATCGCATAGAGACGTTGATCCTGAGTGGGCCTGGCTTTACCCGGCATTCGGAAGGGTTGGTCCGTGACTACATGGATCAGTTCTGCGCTCAAATTCATAACCGCATTCCAGACGTCCCCGCTTCCGAAGGAATCTCCCTGATTGCAGAGAACGATGACGAAGGCATCGTCGTCAACGAGCCGGTTTTCCATGGCTCGAAAGCCGTTGATGGCTCCTCCGTGATTGATCACTTTGGTGCGATGTTTCGTGACGGGATGAGTCCTGGTGTAAATCTGCCAACCATATCCGTATCTGCTCTGGGCTCTCCCTCCGGCGGCTTTCACTTCCGGCACATCGCGGTTCGGAGTGAACATGAGTTCGCGGAAGTCCTGTTTCAACAACTTGTCGGTGTAGAGGGCTCGATCCCAGAGAAACATATCTTCCACGGTCGAGTAGAGAGCACCAGCGGCTCCGGGTGAGGAATCCATATCCATGTAACTCGCCTTGGTGTAGGCAAAGGGGCCGCGATCATATCCGCTGGCTCTTTTTTCGAGCACGTATTCATTCCGGTCGTAGCCGCTGTTTTTCATGCCGAGAGGCTCAAAGATTCTCTCGTGGATGCTCTGCTCAAAGGTTCGGCGGGTTATCTTTTCGATGATTCGACCGAGAATGACGTAGCCCGCATTGCAGTAGGAATAAATCGTGCCTGGCTCATCGGCAAGGTCACCACTGCAGTATTGCCTTATGAATTCGTCCTTTTCGAACGGGAGTCGTGAAATGGTTCCTCGGTAATCGAAGCTCGAAGTGAAATCAGGTATCCCCGATTGATGCGCCATCAGATGATGAATCGTGATTTGTTCCCCGGTATCTTTTCGGTAGTAAGAAAGGTGATCGGCAATGGTGTCGTCGAGCTCGAGCTTGCCCTCCTGAACCAGTTGCATGATGACCATCGTGCAGAATTGCTTGCTGACGGAGGCGAGCCGGAACTTCGTATCTGCCGTGTTTGGGATATTCCATTCCCGATTTGCGAGACCAAAGCCTTCGCTGAAAATGACTTTTCCCTCGTGAGCGACCAGAACGGCACCGGAAAAGAGCCCGTTATCGGCAGCCGCCTGACACAATTCTTTCAGAGCAGCGGCTTTGTCGGGTCCCACTTCTCGGTAGCCCTTGGGCAGCGGGGTGTTCTCTTCCTGGGCTGAAGTTAAACTGCCGAGTGACTGGGCCAACAGAAGTAGTCCAGAAAACAGGTGGTTACGTGATCCCATCATGCATCGAATGATTACGACATTCGGTCGGGGAGCGTCTATCTTTTCGTGATCTGATTCAGGGACGCTTTTTGTAACTTGTTTGTTGTCTGTGAATCCTATTGAATCGCTCCCCTAACTCCATGAATCACTCTTTCGTTATCCTCCTCGCGCTTTCCGGCCTCCCTCTATCTATTTTGGCGCAGGCAGATGCCGAGGCCGAGCCCGAGACGGACGAAAACTTTTCCACACGTGTCACGACGCAGCAAAAGCCCTGGACCAAACGCGAGTTTCGAAATGATCCGAAGGACTTTCAGTTCGCGATCGTGACCGACCGCACCGGAGGCATGCGGCCCGGTGTTTTCTCACGTGCGGTTACAAAGGTGAACGAGTTGCAGCCAGAGTTTGTGATCACGGTTGGTGATTTGATCGCCGGTGGTGGATGGCAAAAAGACGAGAAGGAAATTCGGCGCCAGTGGAAAGAATTTAACGGCTTCGTTGATCGCTTTGAGATGCCGTTTTTTTATCTGCCCGGTAACCATGATGTCAGCAACGGATTGATGGATCGGATCTGGGATGAGAAATATGGGGTGCGCTACTACTCTTTTGTTTACAAGGACGTCCTTTTCCTCTGCCTCAATACGCAGGATGGAGAAGGCTCTCAACCCTTTATCGGCCAGGAGCAGATTAATTGGGTGAAGGAGGAACTCGCCCACTACGACGATGTTCGTTGGACAATGGTATTCATTCATCAGCCCCTCTGGGTATTTGAAGAGGGGATCATGCGAAATGTGAATGGGGAGCGTGTTCTCAAGAAATCCAAAACGGGGTGGCCCGAGGTGGAGGCTTCTTTGTCAGGGCGAAAGCACACGGTCTATGCGGGCCATGTTCATCGCTACGCCAAATACGAAAGAAACGAGGCTAACTACTACACGCTCGGAACGACGGGTGGTGGTAGCGCGTTGCGAGGTAGCCCTTTCGGAGAATTTGATCACGCCAGCTGGATAACGATGACGGATGAGGGCCCACGCATGATGAACCTAACTCTCGACGGCATGCTCCCGGAAGATGTCACGACAGAAGCGGATCAGAAATTCTGGCGGGGATTGAAGTTCAGCGAAAATTTTCGGGAGACCTTTCCGTTCCGGAACAAGACTCTTACGCTACCTCTTTCGAATCCTCTCGAGACGCCACTTGTCTGCCAGTTTTCTTGGATTCTCCCCGTGTCCGATAATTGGACCGTTAACCCGCGCCGTTTCTCCGTCGAGTTGGAACCCGGGGAAAAGAGAGAGTTGCAGTTCACTGTGAGTCATGTTGGGGACCTATCGAACTATTTTCCTCTCCCGCGCATGCTTTCCCATTTCCATGGAGAGGAGGAGCAATTCCATCTCGAGAGAACGATTGCGCTGCCCTTGGACTTAACTGATCACGTGAAAAGATATCCTGAACAGTCGAGACTATCGGCGACCGAGGTTGAGCCGATAATCGACGGTCAACTGCTCGAGAGTTTATGGGAGGGTGAGCCAACAGTAGGTCGCCTGATTCCGCGTGAGGTTGATGGATATTCCCCTCTGGAAACGCAGGCCTGGATATATCACGATAATTCGAATCTCTACGTGGGGATCCGGTGTCACGAGCCACTGCTGCGCGACATTCTCAGCGAAACCAAAACTAGGGATGGGGAAGTGAGAGAGGACGATTCGATTGAAATCCTTCTTGATGCGAACAACGACAAGAAGTCGTTTCATCACCTTGCCGTGAATTCAGGTGGTGTGCTCTTCGACGCACTTTTGAAAAACGAAAAATGGAATAGCACCGCTGTAGTCGCTACCGCGAAAGAGGAGGGTGCCTGGACCGTGGAATTGGCTATTCCACTAAAAGAGATCAACGCGGATCTGGATGCGAATCGTGAGTGGGGATTCCAGATCGTCCGCAATCGACCTCGTCTCGGAGAGAAGAAATCTTATCAGTGGTCTCCGACCTTTTGGTATGGAAACTACCTCCCACCCCTCTTCGGGAAGCTGGAGGTTGAGTAGGGTTGTTTCGCAAAGATGGTCGGGACGACAGGATTTGAACCTGCGACCCCCACACCCCCAGTGTGATGCGCTACCAAACTGCGCCACGTCCCGATTCGACCATTTTCCCCAATCTCAAATGCGATTGGGCCGGTAAATTCCACGAGAATCTTCGGAAATCAAGCCGGTATTTTTGCTGGTATTGCTAAGGTAAAAAGCTCTCTCCTGTCGAGATTGCCAATCTGCAACTGATCGCGAGCCACGAGCTGGCAGCCAACTGAGAGCAGGTTTTGCTGTCGTAGTGAGACTGGCAATCCTCCGGCACGTGGCTATACTTTCGCCGTGCCGAAACACACACATTCACTTGGGGAACGATGGTTTCTCCGGACACCTCGACGTATCTTCCGATGGCTGCTCCGCTTCCTCGGTTGGTCGCTGGTCGCGGTTATTGCCGCGGTCGTGCTGGTGGCAATTTTCGCAGTTGTTCTCTACGCGAATCGCGAACGGGTTGTAAATGAGGCACTTGCTCGTTTTGTTGAGCCTTTCGAAGTATCCGTAGGGGCGCTCCATGTTCGGGAGATCGGCAAAGTGAAAGTAGAGCATCTGCACCTCTCCCCACGCGGCACAGATAGTATCACTCCCATGGTGCAAATTCCGGAACTGAACCTCACCTACGATTTTGATCGACTGCGGCGATACGGCGAAGTCAAAACCGTAGAGTTGGGCAATCCGGAAATCCTCCTGACAAAAGAATTTCTCGAGGCACTGCCAAAATCTGATGCGGGGGGGGAAGCCGATCCCGAGTTGATCGACCTGTCGGCCTTTTCCTATTTCAAGGAAAGTCTCGAAGTTCGAGACGGCATGATGACGATTCGCTTTCCGGGCATCCCGAAAATTTCGACGGGATGGAGCGTATCGGCAAGTCCGTTTGAATTCGATGACTCTGGCGCGCCTGAGAAACCCATCACGATTGTGCTGAAGAACCTGAACGTGGGGGAAGGGGAGAAGGAGGGACAAATTGAATCGGCAAAAGCGGATGTTCTCATTTATCGTAATATATCGCGAATCGATATACCATTTCTGGATTTGTCAGGAATCGAAGCGGAGATCACTCCGAGTTGGTTTGCTGACAATGCGTCTGAGAAAACTGATACGAGATTGCAGCCAGAGGAATCCCCAGAATCCGCAAGCCTACCGGAGATGTATTTGGGGAAAGTCAGGATCGGTCAGTCGGAGTTTCGTGCCACTGGATTCGACGGGAGCAATGGCGGTTTGTCGTTCCCAGACCTGTCATTCGAAACGCAAGTCGAATTCCTCGATGTAAACTACACCGATGGCAGATGGAAAAGCCCCGAGCCATTACAGGTCGAGTTTTCCGAAGTTGCGATCGGAGTGCCAACTTCCCAGCTCGCATATGTTGATACCATTTCCGTGAAACTGGAGAATCCGGGTAAACTCATTCATGACCGAACCGTCTCGGAAATTTCAATCGAGGGAGTTGACGTGCTCATTTCTGACAATTCGCTCGCTCGATTCCGTGTCGAGAAACCTGAAGTAGCTGAGGCTCCCAGTGAGACTTCCGATTCTCCCGTTTGGGTTCTCGAATCACTCCGGGTCGAAGATGGGACATTTCTCATGCAAAACGCTACCTTCGGCGGTGACCCGGCTCCGAGGGTTGAAACTTCTCTCTCGGGAAATTTTACTGATATCCAGATTGGCGGAGACGATGGATTCGCTTCCAGTGGAATGCAGCAACTTACGCTTGGCCACACCACCGTTCGTGGGCCAGATGTGCAGGTCGGAAATGATCCGCTCGTATCGTTCGAGTCCGGGGAGCTCGGTTTTCGCTGGTCAGATTTCAATTTCGATAGCCGGATCGATTCGCTTACCTTACGTGAGCCGAAAATCACCCTCACCGACGAAGCTCTCGGCGCGTGGATGAACCCGAAGGAAAAGGAGATCGTTGGCCCCGTCAATCGACCGGTCTATAAGGTGACCAATCTCGATATTGTTGATGGGAGATTCGAAGCTGACTCGCAATTTGCGGAAGGGCGCGTCCCAAAAGTATACTCAGATTTTACGATTCGGACGAATCATGAAGAGGGCGCTCCTCCGTTTTCCTACGAGATCGAGTTGGAAAATTTTGAACTGCGGAATCATCCCATCTTGATTGAGTTCGAGGGGCCGCCTGCACCGAGTGATCCGACGCTTTTTCCTGATCAGCCGTTAAACGAATTTGGGCCTTCTCCGGTCGCGGAAGAGGAAGTGATGTCGATCAAGAGCATCGAGATCGCAGCAACTGCAGACCAATTGCAGAGGACTCGGCGCGTTGAGACTGTCATAATTGATGGAGCCGAGATGAAGATCGGCGATGGATTGAAAGCAATTGTCGACAACGGAAAAACGGAGGAAGAGCCGTCTCGGCAGACACCGGAGGAACCTCGCCAGATCGCCGTGAACGAATTGCCAACGTGGACGCTGGAAGAGGTGCAAATTACCAGAAGTCGCGTCTTTTTCGAAGCGCTGGTGCCTCAGGTTGAGGGGTTGGAGTTCGACATCGAAACCGTTCTCACGGATGTGCCACTTTCCCCTGATGAATTGCTGGCAC
>JAKMGR010000609.1 GCA_022424805.1 Verrucomicrobiales bacterium | reverse complement strand
GAATAGAAAATGCGGGACACACACCAAGCTCAATCTTCGTTTTTACGGCCCTGATTTTCGATACGGGTTTGCAGATGACTGATCGCAACGCGGGCTTATTCCCTCACCGTGATGGAGCGGATTTACCAAGGGGAGTCCGAATTGATTCCGGAATTTGAGATGGTAATGGATCACCTGACCAATCCTAAACTACCACAAGCCTTGCGGGCACGAATTCGGAATGCACGAAAGTCCCTTGATCGAATGAAATAGCCTGACATGCTTCCGCAAACCTCACTACTCACAAAAATGATTCGCCAGGTCCTATTGTCGCTGTATTTCCTCTTCGCTTTCGGAATTTCCAAAGCAGAAGATCGTCCCAATATTCTCTTTCTCTTTGCTGACGACTGGGGCTGGGGCGACCTGAGTTGCCACGGGCATCCCTATGTCAAGACCCCCAATATCGACCGGCTTGCCGCAGAAGGAACCGATTTTCAACGATTCACTGTCGCCAGCGGAGTTTGTTCCCCGAGCCGAACCGCGGTCATGACAGGGCACTTCCCCGCCCGCTACAATATCGATGGTCACTTTGCCTGGGTGCCGAGCAACGCGAAGCGGGGCATGCCTGACTGGCTTGATCCCGAAGCCCCTCTTCTCAGTCGCTTTCTTCAGGGTGCAGGATACCGCACAGCCCACTATGGAAAGTGGCACCTTGCCAACGACATGATTCCCGATTCCCCGACTCCGGCGATGTATGGATTCGACGACTACGGCGCTTTCAATTGCTCGGGAGAACAAATGCCGTGGCACGAAGATGCAGAGCGCGCCTCGGCATTCATCGAAGAAAGCGTAAAAGAGGAAAAACCATTTTTTATCAATGTGTGGCTGCACGAACCACATACTCCTTTTCACACCGTTCCCAAATACGAATGGAGATTCCGCGACCTCGACCGCGCCGACCAGATCTACGCATCGGTCCTCTCTCATGCTGATGACCGTATTGGCGAACTGCTCGATACACTCGACCGTCTCGCGATTGCAGAAAACACGCTCGTCATTTTCAGCTCTGACAATGGCCCTGCTCGCGCATCAAAGCCGACGGAGCTGACATTGAGCTACGACACGGCGACCGGAGCGGGTTGGGGAATCGGCGGAGCCAAGGGAATCACCGGAGGACGGAAAGCTTACAAAGGAGCGATCTTCGAGGGCGGTATCGGAGTTCCTTTTATCGCGCGCTGGCCAGGAAAAATAGAGGCAGGCAATATCGATGAAGAATCTCTCATCTCTGCAGTCGACCTTCTACCCACATTCTGTGAACTCGCCAAAGCGAAGCTCCCGGAAGATTATCGCGCGGACGGGGTCAGTTTTGTGGATGTAATGAGAGGGGAAACCATGTCATCCCGGGATACCCCTCTCTTCTGGAAAATGGGTGCTGCCTGGCCACCACAGAAAACGAAGCCCGACCACTGGGTGTCGTGGGCGGTTGTTCATCAAAAATGGAAGCTGGTAGCGAACAAAGATCTCTCTCACTTGGAATTGTATGATATCTCCAATGACGTAGCCGAGGCCAAAGACCTCAGCAGAGAGAATGAATCCGTGGTCAAAGACTTGCTCGCAAAACTTGAGGCGTGGCATACTACCCTGCCTGAAAACCCCACGGGCAAGGTGTTCTCGAAAGAGCGGGAGGAATTGTAAGGACCTACTGATCAGGAGTGCCTGACAATCGTGATTGGCGAAGCCAATGGTAGGGCGAAGCGTCCTTTCATAGTAACTCTCCTACATCAATCCGACGAAAACTGCACTTTCATTTCGGCACCACCACGGAACTTTACATTGTAGGTCCGGCTCCACGTTTTTGTCTTGGAATCGAAATCCGTCTGCCAAAAGTCACTTCCGTGAACGCTTTGATCAAGGATTGCGCCGTTTATTTCCAATGATCCCCCAGCGGGCGAGGAGAGTCCTCCAATCGTTATGGGTATATATCCCAAGCCGCCACGAACCGTGGCCAGCGCGCTACCATTCTCCGAAATAATACGAATGTCAGGGTATGTACGGGAGAGCTTCCCGGTAGTAACCACAACCTCCCTTTGATCTTCCAAGGCTTGCCGCTGGATCATTTTCCAGGTGTTTCCGTCTTCCTGCAAAGCTGTTCCCAGCTTTTCATTCGACCCATAGTAGTCGTCAGCGGACTTCGGGACGATGAGGTGTTCGATTACCGCTTCTACAAAATCACCCGGTTCAAATCTTCGGACACCCTTCGGAGGAACGATGTCCATCGTTGAGGCCTTTCGATTTCCCGCGAGATCGACCCCTCGTTCCGCAAAATTCGGCAGCGCATCTTTTCCTCCCAACTTCGCTTTCCACTCTCGAATCACGATTCCACGATTGGCCCACGCTCCCGACTGTTCTCCGTGCCCGTTTCCACCAGCGGTGTCATGAAGAGACGCCCAGGCAGCCTTGCCCTCCACGGAAAAAGGATCCATACGATACTCATCTCCACCCCACTGCGTTTCCCATTCCCTGACAAGTCCCCCAGCGTTTCCCATAGCCATCTTTCTCTCTCCAGATGAAGAATAGGTATCCGCTCCGATCTGAAAAATGACGAAGCGGGAAAAATCGACAGCTTCGTTCACCCTCATCCGGATCCAATACGTTCCGACAGTCATGTCGTCACGGCGACTCAAGCTCACCGTCGTATCGTGATCAATCCCCGTTCCGTGAATCTTCCCCGAATAGGTTACCTCAGTTAAACAAGGCCCCTGCCGATGATAGACCGCCCGCACTCTGGAATGAGGCCGCCGATTTCCATCGGTATCGAAATAGCGAAGGAAATCTCCCCCTCCGTGATTGTTGGTCCAGCCCCACTGCTTTCCATCCTTCATCGCAGTGACCATTAGCGGACGAACATCTGTGATCGAACAATTCGCCTGCGCCTGCTCGGGATCGAAGCAGATGCTTTCTCCCCACGATCCGATCGCCGCCTGATCCCAACGTTGATTTCCTCCCCAGCCAATCAAGCTGAGTTGCGAATGCGACGCCGCGGCAACCCCGCCCCAGTGCCCGTAGACCAAACACAATTCCAATTCCAGCTCAGACTCAGGAGGCATGCGAAGCTGACTGATGCCGTGGAACCATTGCCCCGAATACGCACCGCCTTTCGGATGCACATGCCAATTCTTGCTGAGCTGGACAGGAATCCCCGTCGGGTTGCCATCGGTATCGCGAAGGATGGCCGAGACACCTGTGATCGGCGTGCCGATTTTTTGCTGAATCCCTCGCCGTGTTTTCTCGAAAAGAAGTCGCGCGACCTGTTCCGAATCAGAAGAATTCTTCACCCGCAAGCGGATCCGCTCCATAGCGTCGTTTGTCGGATTCTGTTGTCCGGGAGGAGTGACAGGTTCAACACCATCCAAATTGATCCGGTGCCATCCGCGCAGAGGTTCGAATGAAACCGGGCGCGAATTTCCCGTTTCCCGTTCAGTAGCTTCGATTTCGATTCGATATGGACTTCCCAGACTACCCGGCCTTGATGGATCAAAGCGAATGCCAATTTCTTTCCAATCAGGAGATTTCCAACTTTCCCCCACTTCAGATTTCCACGCGGATCGAATGACATTTCCCCCCTGCGTTAGAACCAACTCCATTTTCGCATCCTCCCAGCTCTCGGCCGACTGCGACAAAGACACCTTTCCATTTTCCCTAAACGTCCATTTTTGAGATCCCAGTAAGTGCTCCGGGACAGTTTCAGGCCTCGCCCGCAAACTCCTTAGTCCGCCCAGAGCGACCGCGTAGTCATACCAGCGTACCTCATCAATCACTCCGCGAAATCGGAAAGCCCCATCACCGAGGCCATCCTGCCTGTCCCCGATCGCCAAGCCGCCCGATTTCGGAGATCGAGCTTTGCCGATTTTTTCCTCTACCACAAATTGCCCATTCACGAAAAGCCGCAACACTTCGCTGTCGTAGCTGATTGCGAGAAAATTCCATTCATCCAACTTCAGTCGGTGCTGCCGCCCGGCCCTGATGAACACGGCATTTTCCCTACCCCCGCCAATATTGCACCGGGCTTCCGGCACTGCATCCTGGTCGAGCATAATCCCGAAATTCCCATCCGCCTGTTCATGCGGATTCTTGCAGACCAACCATGGGTTATGTTTGCCTGCGCGAAAGTCACTGGGGACAAACGCCCAGAAAGCCAAGGTGAAATTCGGCGTATCCTGAAATTGATCGGCGGGAACATCAAAACGGTTTTCCCCACTCAATCCGAAACCACCTCGTACCCGGCCAAAGGAATCTTCCCCTGGAGCGATTGCCTGCACCCCGGGCCTCGCCGCAAGAATCAACCTAAGCTGATCCGACCATGCCACGGTCTCAAAACGCGCCTCCACATTGAGCCTTTCACCCGACTCTGCCCCAAACACCAAATCCGTCACATCGGCGCGCTGCAAAAAAAGTCCCGACTCAATCAATCTCGGGCCAGTAAACCGGGTCCATTCCTCGGATCCCTGACAGAGATAGCTTTTTCCATTGGCACTGATCTGCAGAGCTAACTCGGCACCCGGCAATGCAGCGAGTGATTCGCCCACCGCGCCGAGATGCGGCACTTCGAGGGATTCCGTATCGAGAATGAATCCGTAACTCCCTGTTTTTACACATCGATGCCAAGGTGCCCCTTCGACAACGTCCGGAAATCCATCGCGCCACCACATCGAAGTGTGGTCGACATCGCGGGGCATGAACCTCATAATCGAAGGCACGCTCGATGATTGCCCGGCGCTATCTCGCGTAACTCCCAGGCAAATCGCTATCGAGAAAACGAAAAATCCGAATTCCTGTATGAAACTGTTCCCCATACCGAGAAAGGCTTCACGGCGAATCCTCTCCATGTCAATTTCGCGCTTCGAACAAAACATGGATAAATTCTCGTTAGATTTTTCTGACTTCGGTAGTGTTGGAGTGATGAAGCTCTTCCATCACCTAGTTTTCCTCACCCTTTGCGCCTTTGCACCTCTGCGTGAGTCATCTGCTGTCGACTTCGAGAAGGACATCTCTCCGATCTTAGAAGCCAACTGTCTCGACTGTCACGGACCGGACAAGGAAAAGGCAAGCTTACGTCTCGACCAGCGCGCTTCCATGCTCAAAGGCGGCGATACGGGTCTGCCTACTCTCGTTCCCGGAGACTGGGAAGGCAGCTTTCTTATGGAGGTCGTTACCCACCTGGACGAGGACATGGCAATGCCGCCGAAGGGAGACAAACTCTCCGACGAGGATATCGCCTTGCTGGAAGAATGGGTGAAGTCCGGGGCTGATTGGCCCGGCCAAATGGATGCCCAAATGGAAGAAGGAACGAACCTCTGGTCCTTTCAGCCCGTCGAACGACCAGAGGTGCCAGAGGGCGGCACCAATCCTGTCGATGCTTTTCTCAATGTGAAGCTCGCAGAAGCAGGCTTGGCAGCGAATGGAGAAACCGATCTACGTTCACTTGTCCGCCGCGCGTCCATCGTCTTAACAGGGTTACCTCCGACACCTGACAAGGTTGAGTCATTCATTCAACAGGGTTCAGTTGATCGCAAAAAAGCGTATCAGGATCTGGTCGACGAGCTAATGGACTCCCCTCATTTTGGCGAACGCTGGGCACAGCATTGGCTCGATGTGATTCGCTGGGCAGAGACGAATGGCTCCGAGGCAAATTTGTATCGAAAGAATGCGTGGATCTATCGCGACTATGTGGTTCGCGCCTTTAACGAAGATCTTCCCTACAATCAGTTCATCAAGGAACAGATCGCCGGGGACCAGTACGGAGTCGGAGAAGCGACAGGCTTTCTCGTTGCGGGCCCTCACGTTCCTGCTGCGACGGTCGGCCGGGAGCCTACCGCGATCCGCCAGGCGCGTGCTGACCGCATCGACGAAATCATGCAGACTGTCGGAGCATCCATGCTCGGCATGACAGTAAGCTGCGCTCGCTGTCACAACCACAAATTCGATCCCATCTCGATTCAGGACTACTACTCGCTTACTGCCGTTTTCCAGGGCGTGGAGTTCGGCGGACGCTGGCCGGAATACAGCGAGGACCATCCTCGCCGGGAACGGGCTGCTGAGATCCAGAAAGAACTCTACAAGCATCGCAGCCTCCTCGCTAAGGAAGCGGGGCAGTGGGAAGAAAACTGGGGCGGGTTTACCGAAATGCGTTTTCGCCCGAAGAAAACCAAAGCGCTTCGCATTGAGTTTGATCAGAAGGCAATCGGAGTCGACGAGCTCCAGGTCTATGGGCCAGGGCAGCAGAATGAAAATTTCGCGCTGGCCTCCTCCGGAGCAGAGTTGAAAACCGATGACGCCATGACCAAACCCGGCAATTACTTGTCGAATGCAAACGACGGAAATTTTGGAACGATGGCATGGCGAACGCTTCCTCAGGAAGACAAGAAAAAGAAGCCGTGGGTAGAAGTTCATTTTCCGGAAGCAAAGGAAGTAAATCGCTTCCGCTACAGCTCGAACCGGGAATACTACTTCGAGACCGACTACCTCGAGAGGAAGAACACTGGATATTTTTCCAGCTTCAAGATCAGTGCTTTGCAGGAAGATGGCACCTGGCAGGAAGTAGCAAAATCCGGCTGGGCAAAGGAACTTCTCAAACGCGACCCCAAATTGGCAGAAGCCTCAAAAGCACTGCATGAGC
>JAKMGR010000604.1 GCA_022424805.1 Verrucomicrobiales bacterium | reverse complement strand
CCTCAAAAGCACTGCATGAGCAAATAGAGATTCTGAAAGAAGAAGGGCCCCGCCACAGTTTCGTCGGCCGTTTTCAAAAACCGAAAGTCACCCGCGTCCTCCAACGCGGCAGCCCTGAAAATCCACGTGACGAAGTGATGCCCGCTGGATTCGCGATGCTAAGTGGAGATCTGGGCCTCAATTCAAAAGCGTCCGACCCCGAGCGTCGCAAACGGTTTGCCGAGTGGCTTGCCAAGGAAGACCACCCTCTCACCGCTCGAGTGATGGTGAACCGGATGTGGCATCATCTTTTCGGAATGGGGATCGTCCCTACGGGCAGTGACTTTGGATTTGCCGGAGCGCTCCCCTCTCATCCGGAACTTCTCGATTGGCTTGCTGTGGAATTCATGAGCCCCACCCAAACCGAAGCGGCTCCGTGGTCAATGAAGGCAATGATTCGAACCATCGTCATGTCCGAGGCATTTCAGAGATCAAGCCAACCGACGGATAATGGAATGAATGTCGACGCAGGCACTGCCCTGCTCTGGCGCTACCCGCCCCAGCGCGTCGAAGCGGAAGTCATCCGTGACGGTATTCTCCAAGCTTCCGACAAATTGGATCGTACGATCGGCGGACGCAGCTTTCGGATTCACAACGAAAAGAAAACCTACGCGCAATGGGAAGTAGTCGACAATCATGGGATCGAGACCTGGCGGAGGATGCTCTACCAGGAACGAATGCGCCGAGTCGATGACAAAATGTTCACCGCATTCGATTTTCCCGATTGTGGTCAGGTTAGAGCCAAGCGCCCTGTCTCCACTACTCCGCTGCAAGCTCTCAATTTGATGAACAGCAACTTCGTCGTCGAACAGTCTGACTTCATCGCAGAACGGGCAAAGAAGGACGCCAGAGAGAATCTCGATTCACAAATCAGCCGCATCTTTGAATTGCTTCTGAATCGCCAGCCCAGCCAAGACGAACTCGCCGCCTGCCGCGGAGTGGAATTAAAGCTCGTCGCACGGACGCTGATCAACTCGAACGAATTTGCCTTTCTTCCTTAGAGAAACTTACGCAAAGGCGCAGAGTTTAGAACCCCATTTATGAAACTCTTTATCCACCAACTATTCGCGCCTTTGCGCCTTGGCGTGCTCCTTGCTGCATTTTTTCAGCTACCGGCAATTGCATCCGAAAAGCCAAACATTCTTTTCATCGCAATCGATGACCTTCGTCCGGAACTCGGTTGCTACGGATCACCGATCGTGAAGTCCCCCAATCTTGACGCTCTCGCGGCACGCGGACTTCGCTTTGATCGGGCTTACTGCCAGGAGGCGATCTGCTCGCCTTCAAGGGCCAGCCTTCTCTCCGGCCTCCGCCCCGACCAGACGGGGATCACTCACAACTACGTTCAGTTTCGGGACCTGAATCCTGACGTCATCACTTTGCCTCAGCACTTCATGGCGCAAGGATACGAGACTTTTTCATCGGGAAAAATTTTCCATCGCCCGAATGACGATCCGCAATCCTGGAGCCGAAAACTTGCCATCAATAAAACTCCTTACAAAAAGCCCAACTACACTTTTGCCGATCCGAAAAATCACGAACTGCATCAACGGTATCGCAAAGAGATGTTCGAGAAATACGGCGAAGCTTCCAAGCGCGGACTTGCCAGCGGCCCCGCTTTCGAACGATACGATGTCCCGGATCATGCCTACGTCGACGGATGGCATACCGAAGCCGCTATCGCGACGCTGAAGGACATGGTCGAGAAAGATGCCGAAAAACCGTTTTTCCTCGCTCTTGGATTCAAACTGCCTCACCTAAACTGGGTTGCTCCCGAGAAATACTGGGCGCTCTACGACGACGACGACATTCAACTGGCCTCGCAAACAGAGGGTCCGAAAGGAGGAGCGCAGATCGGATTGCATCCTTCTTTTGAACTCCGCGTCCGTGCCAACATTCCGAAAATCGGCCTCATGGGTGACGATCTCTCACGAACACTCCTGCATGCCTATTACGCCAGCGTGAGCTATGTCGATGCAAACATTGGGAAGATGCTCGCCGCACTTGAGCAAGTGGGAAAAATGGAAAACACCATCGTCATCGTCTGGGGGGACCATGGCTGGCATCTCGGCGACATGGGAATCTGGGGCAAGGCGACGAACTACGAAATCGCAACTCGTGTCCCCTTGATCCTTGCCACTCCTGACATGAGAGCAAAAGGCAAGAGCACCGACGCTCTTGTCGAGTTGGTCGACATCTATCCGACCCTGTGTGAACTCGCGGGACTCCCTCGCCCCGACCACATCGTTGGCAAGAGTTTCGCTCCCTTGATCGAAGATCCGGATCAGGACTGGAAGGAATTTGCTCTCAGCCAATTTCCCAGTCCCGCTCTGCGCGAGTGGGCAGCCAACCCACTTTCGCCGGAAATGCGGGAGACTTTCTTCGGCCCACTCATCGAAGAAGTCGAAGGACGAATCATCAAACAACAGGGCGACCTCTGGGATCGTGATCTTTTCGAAAATCACCTCATGGGATACGCCCTTCGCACCGACCAGTATCGCTTCATCACCTGGCTTGATTCACGCGATCTCGAGGCCGCTCCAGTCTTTGTCGAACTCTACGATCACGACAACGACCCTGAAGAAACTATAAACGTAGCTGATCAATATCCTGACGTCGTGAAGGAGCTATCCGGCAAGGTGCTGGAGATGGTACGCAAAGGAACCTCCTACCGAAGGTAAATCAGCTCACTCCAAAGGAAAACTTCTCACTCCCTCGCAACTATGAACGAAGCAGAAAACATCTCCCCAATGGGACAGCGCCTTCTTGATCGGCGTCACTTTGTCAAAAATACGGCGGGTGCACTGGGCGGCCTTGGGCTTGCACAGTTGCTCTCAGCAAAGGAAGAGGATCCCACCGCGTTCAGCGGAAAGCTGCCAATCCGCCCTGACACTGATCCGAACAATCCTTACTCTCCGCGAGCCAGTCATTTCGATGCAGCTGCGAAGCAAGTTCTGGTTATCTACTGCCCGGGAGCAGTCAGCCACGTGGATACTTTCGACTACAAGCCTGCCCTGGAAAAGATTCACGGCCAGAAGGCTCCCTTTATTCCTGAAGTGACTTTTGAAGGCCCTCCGGGAAATGTCGCCAAGCCATTTTGGGAGTTCAAACCACGTGGCGAAAGCGGCAAGATGACTTCCGAACTATTGCCTAATATGGGTGCGCTCGCGGACGACTTCTGCTTTATCCACTCTCTCACCACGCAAACGAGCGCACACCCCCAGGGTGAGAATTTCATGAACACAGGATTCACGATGGAGGGCTTTCCTTCCTTCGGTTCCTGGGTCACCTACGCTCTTGGTTCATCTTGTCAGGATCTTCCCGCCTTCGTTGCGATCAACGATCCTCGAGGACTAGCCCGATCCGGAAAAAACAACTTCGGAAACGGATTCCTTCCCGCAGCCTTTCAGGGCACCGACTTCAACGCTAAGAATCCACCGGCAAACCTGAGGCGACCCGCTGGCCTCTCTGCCGCAGACGACAAGAAAACAGTCGACCTTCTCAAGCGACTCAACGCTGGTCACATGGAAAAATTCCCGGGTGACGCTGATTTGGCGGCACGGATCGCCAGCTACGAACTTGCCGGCCAGATGCAGACTTCCGTCCCCGACATGATGGATCTCGCGGGCGAGCCTGAGTCCATTCACAAAGAATACGGCACTGATAGCGGGACCGAGCTGAAACGGGAATACGCAAAGAATTGCATCCTCGCCCGACGTCTCATTGAAAAAGGTGTGCGTGTTGTCCAACTCTTCAACGGCTCGGATCCTTCGGGAGGAAATGGGATCACAAACTGGGATTCACACAGCGATATTAAGAAAACTCACGCCATGCAGGCCGAGATCATGGACCAACCGACGGCAGCTCTGATCCATGATATGAAGCGACGCGGGCTTCTCGACAATACACTCATTGTCTGGGCCACGGAGTTTGGCCGCATGCCATTTTTGCAAGGCAACGGAACCGGACGGGATCACAATCCGGATTCCTTTACCTGCTTTCTCGCCGGGGCCGGAGTCAAACACGGATTCAGCTATGGGCAGAGCGACGAGTTTGGATTCAAAACCGCGGAGAATCCCATAGAGGTCTACGACTTCAATGCAACCATCATGCACCTCATGGGATTGGACCACGAGCGACTGAGCTTTTATCACAACGGGCTTGAGCGACGCCTCACGAATGTGCACGGCCATGTGATCAAAGACGTGCTGGCGTAGATGTAATTCGACACGCCAACCTCCCGGAAGGCTTCCATCTTCCGCTACATTTCCGATGTAGCTGCATTGGGAAAAATGCGGACTGCGCCCACAAAAAGCGTGGATTCACACTTCTGTATTCGCTAGCTTCGTCGCCATGCGAACCGTTTTTCTCCTCGTTCTATTCTCCGTTCTTCATTCTTCCGCACTAGCCGATCGAGAAAGCCGGAAGGCGACTCTTTCGACTGGCGAATCCGTCAGCTATCTGCTCTACGAGCCGAAATCATCGCCAGAGAAAAACCCACCCCTCCTCCTCTTTCTGCACGGAGGCGGAGAAAGTGGCGACGATATCGAAAAAGTCAAAACCCACGGCCCACCCAAAGAAATC
>JAKMGR010000603.1 GCA_022424805.1 Verrucomicrobiales bacterium | reverse complement strand
ACGCTGCCGCCAGCCACACCTTGTCGCTTTGTGGTTGATCCAATTCTGCGCTTGCTCCGCAGATGAAAAACTGGCGTTGGAAGTGACTAGATAGAGCGGGCGACCGTTTGCTGGCGCAATCAATGTGGGAACTCCCGCACGATTCAGCGAATTGGACATCTCCTGTGCATTGGAGAATTTTTGAACGCACCAAACTGCGCACAGTATGGTGCTGTATTTGCTGGAGCTGGAGGAGCAGCTTGCTGCTGCATGGAATGAGACGGCGCTCTCAAAGGGACAATTTGCAACTGGGAGGGACAGCATTCACAGGCTTACCCGCAGCAGGCGCTGCGAGTTGCTGCGAGTTGCTGCTGATTGCGGCCTGCAAATAGACCACTGAAGATCCCCTGCTTCTGCTGGGGCGTATCCGCAGATACTGGCGGACTGTATTGCTCAGCAGGAATCCCATACTGCGTCGGCTTTGACCTGCCGAAAAGACCAGTCTTTCCAGCCACTATCTCAGATCCTCGATCCGCTCTAGGATTCTTCACCGCTTTCCGCATCGCTTTTTGCTGTTTCATTCCCGCGAATGGCCAAAACGGCTTTTGCACCTGATTGTCTAATGGAGCAATCGGAGCAACTGCACGAGCTTGCGTTGTGACTGCCGGAGTTGAAACCGCCGTTCGTGGCGCGGCCTTGCGAACAAGATACATCGAACCTTGAACAGTCCGATTAGGAGCAATGCCCAGAGCTTGACCTGCAGCATGAGAAAGGTTGAGTAACCGAGAATCGCGAGGCTTTCGGTCATTCACCCGGACATCGACCATTTTCCCTGTTTCAAAATGTGCGACTCGAACAATGGAACCAAAAGGCAAGGAATCGTGTGCAGCTGTCATTTGATCCATCCGATAAGGCTCTCCACTTGCAGTCGCTACTCCCTGATAATGAATGCCATATACAGCGATAATACCGCCCTGGTGAGAGTTGCCTTGTAAACTCCCTCCTGAAAATAGAATTCCAGTGCTTAGAAAAAGTGAAGTCAAAGTTTTCATAGTGATTTCCTCAAAATAAAGCGAAGCGAAATTTATAGTTAAATAAACTTAATTTATTAAAATCTTATATGAAATTGTTATAATTTATTTTGATAATTCTGTATTTGCTGTTCTGCGAGCTCTGTTTCATTCTCTTTCTATGCGAAATGCCCTCGTCATCGTAATCTCGACAGCCTTTTTTGGACTGCTTCTCTCTGAAGTCTCCGCGAAACCGAATGTATTGCTGATCACGGTTGACGACATGAGTTCCGACTCGCTTGGTTCCTTCGGCGCTCAATTAGCCCATACGTCTCCGCACATCGATAAACTTGCCTCGGAAGGTCTCTGTTTCGACAAGGCTCACGTCCAGGTTGGGAATTGTTATCCCTCACGAAATATCATGTGGTCCGGTCGCTACTCTCACAACAGCGGTGTGGAAGGATTCTTTCAGGTGAAGCCCATTGCCTTTCCTGTCATGTGTGACGTCATGCAAGCAGCAGGATACTGGGTTGGTATTCACGGGAAAGTCAGTCACTCAACGCCCTATCAGCCATTCCATTGGGATGCCGATCTCACGGTGGGAGAAGACGGGGGGAAGGCGCACATCAAAGATGTCGGTGCCTATGGAGAATCGATTCGAAGGGGAATCGAGGCAGCGAAAGCCGCTGGGAAACCGTTCTGCATCAACGTCAATATATCCGATCCGCACAAGCCGTTCTGGAAGCCGAATGATCCTCATCCCGCTTCCCACGTCTTTTCCGCTAACGAAGTTCCTGTTCCGGGATTCCTCCCCGATGATCCCGCGATTCGCGAGGAACTGGCTCTCTACTACACCTCCGTTCGTCGTGCCGACGATTGTGTCGGATCAATCCTGAAGGCCCTCGATGAGTCAGGCATGAAAGAAGACACCTTCGTCATGTTCCTTTCCGACCACGGTATGCCGCTACCCTTTGCGAAAACACAACTCTACCATCACAGCACACACACACCGCTGATCGTTCGCTGGCCAGGCGTGACTACTGCTGGTGCTCGCGATAAAACGCACATGGTTTCTGCTGTCGATTTCCTTGCCACGATCTGCGATGTCGTAGGTGCGGAAAAGCCGAGCGGAATAGATGGACAGTCGTTTGCTTCCTTGCTACGGGGCGAAGAGCAAGCCAACCGAAACGCCATCTACAAAGTCTACTACGAAAATGCCGGCGGAAATCGCCATCCCATGCGAGGCGTACAATCAAAGCGCTATCTGTATCTTTTTAATCCCTGGTCGGACGGGGAAAATCAGTTCAAAACTGCTACGCAGGGCACTGTGAGCTACAAGCGACTTCAGGCCCTCGCCAAGACCGATCCAAAGATCGCCGCGCGCCTTGATCTCTTCAACCACCGAGTCATCGAAGAGCTATACGACGTCAAAAACGATCCTGACTGCCTGCACAATCTGATCAACTCAGAAGAGCATCAAAAGGACCTCGCCAGTCTCCGAACGCAAATGGAAGGCTTCATGAAGCGGAGCAAGGATCCCATGCTCGATGTATTCCTAAACCGCGACGACGAATCGGTGCGAGCAGCCTTTATGAAGCAGCAGCAGGCGGAAGCAGATGAACGCCGCAGCAAGAGGCGGAAGACAAAGGAAAACAACAAAGGAAAAGGGAAAAACAAGAAGAAGGCCGCTGCATGAGGCTTCTTTTGAGCTTTTCGAATCCTTCTCACAATACCTGACCTGTTTTCATTAATCCGGGCCAAGCATCATCTCCACGATGGCGCATCTTCTTCCATGGGCTCACACTCTATCCGCTCACTCTTCGTGCCAGTTCGCCCCGTCCGCCATAATGCTGGCGTTGATTTGAAGGAGCTTCTCCTTCAGTAACGCCAGCTTCTCGGGCTGGTCTGCGGCCAGATTCGTTGTCTGGTTTGGGTCCTCGGTCAGATCGAAAAGCTGAAAATTGGTGTAGGCTCCCGCTTTGATCTTTGGGATCCACGTTTCATCGAACATGTTCGAAGTCGAGAGTTCGTAGTCAGGATCGGCAACCAGTGACCACTTGCCGTCCCGCATCGCGACGATGGGCCGGGATTTCTGTAAATGCCAGAAAAGCGGTTGATGGCGGGAAAAAGCGGTGGCGTTACCCTGCAACAATCCTGACAAATCACTACCGTCAAGGTGAACGCCATCCGGTTTTGCGAGGCCGAGCAGGCCGCAAACGGTTGGCAGGATATCGACAATACCCGCCGGCTCGTTCGCAACGATGTCAGGTCGAATTTTTCCAGACCAGGTAAAGATGCCTGGCACTCGAATGCCGCCTTCCCAGTTCGCGCCTTTTCTGCCACGCAGGCCGCCCGTTCGGTCATCGCGATAGCTGCCGTTATCCGACGCGTAGATGATCAGGGTGTCTTCCGGCGCACCAATTTCGCGAAGCTTTTTGACCAGTCGGCCGATCGCGCGATCCGTGTTGTCGATCGTTCCCGAGTAGATCGCCGCTTTGTCCTTCTGCTTTCCGTATTCATTAACAATTTCATCGGGCGCAGCAATCGGGGCATGCGGCTCGTGGAACCAGACATTCAGAAAAAACGGAGCCTCTTTATCGCGATGCTGATCCAGCCAGGTGATCGCCTCATCAACGACAAGCTGGCAGGAATAGCCCTTCAGTTTGCCAACTGGCTCCCCATTACGGATGAAAGTCTCGGGGTTTTTATGACTCGGTTGCGCGTTGTTCCACGTCGCAAACCAGTAGTCGAAACCATGCTTGTCCGGAGTCGGTTTGTCGTATTTCTCGCTTGGCAAACCGAGGTGCCACTTCCCGAAGTGAGCGGTTTCATATCCGGAACCCTTGAGCACTTCAGCGAGAGTCGTCTCACGCTCCAGAAGATGCGACTTTTGTCCCCCGTCGTGGATCCAACTGTATACCCCAGTCCGGATATGATGCCGCCCTGTCAGCAGCGTTGCCCGGGATGGTGAGCAAACCGCACAACCTGAGTAGAAAGTCTGAAACCGAGTCCCACCTTTCGCCAGCGCATCCAGCGAAGGGGTTTTAACAGGTCCATCATAACATCCAATATCCTGATAACCCAAATCGTCGGCGAGAAGAACGACGACATTTGGCCGATCAGCCCCAAAAGAAATTGAACACAGGGAAAGAGCAAGGCAGGCAGAAATCCATTTCATGTTCCGACCATGCCGGAACCCCATTCAACTGTCACGCTCGCAATGACGCCGTGCTCCTGATTCAAGCGCTCTAACAACTGAGTCGAGTATCGAAAGCGTGCTTGGCTTTTCTTGCGTTTTTTAGGCGGAAACTCTCTCTCAATTGGTCACCTCACCTGATCACGATCTAATTCCCCTTGGGCAGAACTCTCGACTCTGCCATCCTGATGCAGTATTCCATGAAGCGCTGTATCCTCGCCCTGCTCTTTCTCTGTCACTTTTCCCTTCCAGCAAACGACTGGCCCAGCTTGCGTGGGCCAAACGGAGACGGGAAGCTTACCGAAGCGGAAGGCTATCCGGTCGATTGGTCTCCCGACAACAACCTGCTCTGGAAGGTGCCGCTCCCTTCATTGCTACAGCACCAAAGACGGATGTTCACTCTGGGAGGAGTCGACGACGCACGGGAAGAAAGACCAACCCCTACAGTTCTGCCTCGCCCTTTTCTGACGGTGTCAGGGTCTATGCCTCGCAAGGCAACGCCGGACTCTACACTTACGACCTCGATGGAAACGAAATCTGGAAACGCGACTTGGGAACTGACTACGCCCACATCTGGGGCCCCAATGCAGCCAGCCCTATTGTGCGCGGTGATACTTTGATCATTCACGCAGGCCCCGGACTGGCAGTGGCTCTCTTCGGTCTCGACAAAAACACCGGCGAAACTCTGTGGAAGAAGGAACTGCCAACTGCAGTCAGCAATGACGTGGGACAATTCAAGGGCTCCTGGGCGACTCCCCTCCTGATTGAGAACGCAGGAAGCACGGAAATGCTGATCGGGCTTC
>JAKMGR010000601.1 GCA_022424805.1 Verrucomicrobiales bacterium | reverse complement strand
CCTGCGAGAACTCCGCCGATGACTCCAAATCCGGCTCCGGCTTTTTTCGGAATCTTCCACTTAGAAATTCGGTCGGAGAGAAACTCGGCGATGGCGATGAGCATGAGAATGATTCCGAGCACGCGGACGACGAAGGTGTCATCGAGTTGTCGCAGAGAATAGTAGCCGATTGGAATCCCCAGCATCATACCTAGGCAGAGAGGTCCGGCATTTTTCAGGGAAAGGCCGGACCGGTTCGCTAAGACGATCATGAGCGTGACGGCGAGACTGGCCATCGTGACAAAGTTTACTGCGTCACGAACCGATAGGACGAGCGGGAGAATCGCCATGCAGAGGATCGCACCGCCAAAGCCGGTCGCCGACTGGAGGTAGGCAGCAGCGAACAGGGTTGCCGCTACCACGATGACTACGAGGTCGAGATCCATCAGTTGGTGGAGTCGACTTCTTCGATATCGAGTTGCAGGGACGTTGGTGGAAGGGCTTCGCCCTTTGGTGCAGAGACGAGCTCGGTGTCTTCGCGCTTCCTCCATTTCTTCAAAGCGAGTTCGCCCGAAAGTCGGCCCAGCTTGCTATCCGCGTAGCCGCTACCGACATCAAGAGAGGGGGAGGTCCGAAGTTCGAAGTGGAGGTGAGCGAGGTAGTTGCCGTTTGCGGTCCCGATTGTCCCAAGTTTATCTCCTCGCCTTACCTGTCTCCCAACTGGGACGGACATGGAATCGAGATGGGCGTAGGAAGATTGGATCTGTGTCCCATCGACGAGTTCGTGGAGAAGAATGACAATGTTGCCCCAGCCATCGACAGGCCAGCCAGCGTAGATAACGAGACCATCTGCCGCGGCATAGACCGGATCTCCGAGATCAGAATTCCAGCCGCCAATCCCATTGAAATCATCGCCCAAGTGTCGGTTTGTCAGGAAAGGCTGGGCGTTGTAGGTGAGAGCACCAAGTCGACTTCCTACCGGTGATTCAAAATGGTCGGCAGTCGGAGCGGTGACCATCTCGATCGGAGAAGGAACGGCGAATGCAGGATCAAAAATGGCGTCTTCGCCGGCGCGGATCAGACCGATTCTGGCCTGATTCTCCGGATCCCAGTCGTAAGCAGGAGATTTGTCGCTGGTGCGCGCGACGAGGAAAAGGATCATCAGAATCGCTGCCACAACGATGAACAGTGGGAGCACAAAACGATGCCATTCCCGGAGGTGCAGTTGGATATCGAAATAGGGAATTTTCTTCAAGGCGTTTCCGGGGCTTGGTCGTGGTAACCGACCATGGCCTCGCGGACTTGAAGTTGTCAAGTCAGGGTGACATCGTGAGTTCATGACCTCTCGGTGTTTGCTACTTCTATTACTTTTGCTTTTTTCTTTCGGTTCCTTCGGAAGAGCTGGCGATAATCCGAACATTCTCATGATCGCTGTCGACGACCTTCGTCCGATGCTGGGTTGCTACGGAGATTCGCGGGCGAAAAGTCCGAACATCGACGAGCTCGCGGGAAAGGGCCTCGTTTTCGAGCGGGCCTACTGCAACTACGCGAAATGCGGGCCGTCTCGTTTATCGTTGATGACGGGACTGCGACCGGGTGCCGTTGGCATTTTTGGAAACCGGGAAACGGACGTTGTGAAGTTTCGGGAAAGGCGAGGGGATGCGACTCCCATGTCGCGCTGGTTTCGCGAAGCAGGATACGAGACGCGGTGCTTTGGCAAGATTTACCACGATGGCTGGGATGTGCCGGATGACTGGAGCGCCCCGCCTCGACCGGGCCGTAACCGGGAGATGTGGGAGGTAGCAGGGGAAGATCCGAAAACAGATCTGACGACAATCGCGGAGCGAACCGCGTGTCCGATTATCCAGTCTCCAGATGTCGACGATGAATATTTTTTCGCTGGTCGCATGGCGAAGGAGTTTTCTGACCTCCTCGAAAGTCGAAGCAGCGAGGAGCCATTTTTCTACGCCGTGGGTTTTCGGCGTCCCCATCTTCCCTTCATCGCACCGAAACGATACTTCGACATGCACCGACCCGACGAATCGTGGCTCGCGAAAAATACTGATCCGCCCAAGGGTGTCCCTTTCTTTCCCTGGTTTAACTCCGACGGCTACGTCGGCATGGCGAAGAAAGTTGGGGAGCCCATGCCGGAAAAAATGACTCGGGCTGATGCGATCGCATTCAATGGATTTGAGATGAGAAGTTATCTCGATGTGCCCTATCGCGGAACCATTGCGGTGTCCCGACAGCTTGAACTCCTGCAGGCCTATGCCGCGTGCATTTCCTACGTCGATGCACAGATCGGGAAGATTCTCGCGGCATTGGAAAAGACAGGGGAGCGTGATAATACGATCGTTCTCCTGTGGTCCGATCATGGTTGGCACCTCGGTGAAATGAGCGCATGGGGAAAAATGACGAACTACGAAGTCGCAAATCGCATCCCCCTGATCATTTCCGCCCCTGGGGGCAAAACGGGAAACACAAAGAGCCTCGCAGAACTCGTCGACCTCTATCCGACGCTCTGCGATCTGGCAGGCGTGAAAAAACCCAATCACCTGGAAGGGGAGTCGCTCGTGGACACAGTTCGTGAAGGGAAGCTGGAAGAAGATCCCGTTCGCCACGAGTACGTTCGCTACAATGGTCGTTATCATGGCCGTGCTCTACGGACGTCGACTCATCGGTATGTGCGGTGGGTGAATCGTAAAGGGGAACTGGAGCTGGAAGAGCTATACAATCTGGAGGCTGATCCGCATGAGACAACGAATCTCGCGTCAAGTCAGCCAGCGGAGTTGGAAGAACTGCGAGCCACTCTGCTGAAGCAGTAAAGACTCAGTTCACCAGTCCTTCCTTTCGCACGAGTCGGAAACGTCTCATGGCGTTTTTGTGTCTGGGCTTCGCTCGTCCTCACCTCAAGCCCAAACGCGTCTCCAATTCTCCCCGCCACTTCAACGTTTCCTCGTTCCTTGCATCAGCATTGGCGGAGATGTTTCGTTCGTAGAATGTGATGAGCTGTTCGTGAAGTTCTTTTCGGATATCCTCGGAGAGAACTTCCGGCTGGGCAAAGTAGCTGGGCTTGGGGCTCGTGTTCTGGGCGATGCAGCGATAGAGAAAGATGCGGTCGTAGGTGCTTTTTAAGGGCAGCCGATCCAGCTCGCGGAATGTCTCTCGCAGGACTTCCTGGTTTGCATCGAATTTGCTGAGGAGGTGGGCGAGCTCGATTCCATAGACCCAATTGGGGTTGCGGTAGCGATTAGTGGGATCGTACATTCCTGCGGTTTCTCTGGCGACGATGCCGAGGGTCTGCCTCACCAGGCTGAGCAGGTAGGCATCCATCGCTTTCTTGCCGAGTTTCTTGCCGCCCTTCCAGATCAGTTCCGAGCCGGCAATCCAACCGGCGGCGAGAAGCGGATTTGATGTGAGCAGCATTTTACTTCCCTGCCAGAGATAGCGCATCGGCTTGAGATAGGGCTGCAACTCATCGTACTTCTTGTAAACCGTACTGGCCTTTCTCACGTTGTCGAAGGCCTTACGCAAATTCATCTGCTGGAATTCGACGACAGGAAGTTCCTCCAGTAAAAGGATGATCTGGATGGAGGCTCGGTTTACCGCCTTGAGAATGTCTTCGAGGTTCAGTTCGAGCAGAGGGCGGTCGGACTCAGGCTGGTAGATCCGGGCGATGGACTCGGTGAAGGAAACGAGATCAAGCAAGAGGGTTCGACTCTCGAATTTTCCTTCGCTCCAGTATACTCCGGAGGAAAAGCGTTGCAGCATCAGGTCGGCTTCGTCGTCGAGCAGCGTAGCGACGCGGTCGTCCATTGCCATGTGCGCTTCGTCTTTCCAATCGACTGCGTGTAGCAGTTTGTAGTCGGGAAACTCCATGAACTCTCCATAGGCCATGAGAACCTTTTCGAGATCCGCGCGCTTGCTGTCGAGTCGGCTCGCTTCGCCCTGGATGGCGCGCCTCGCGATCTCGACGACGTCTTCCTCCTTTGGCTCCTCCTCTTCCCGAATGCGAGCGAAGCCGATGACCATCAATCCCGTGAGTGAGCCGATCACGAGAACCCAGCGCAGCCACTCGGGATCCGTTGTCGCAAAAAAGCCTCCGACTGCTAAAAGCGAAAACAAAATGCCCGCAGCGAGCCTTCCTCCACTGTTCAGGAGGGACTGCTTTCCAAGGGAGTTGGCGTAAGACTTTTCTTTTGCCTGTTCCTCTACCAACTCGATTTCTTTCATGGTCCTGAATCAGGAGCTTTTCACAGCTTCGTAGATCTCAGCCAGCTCAATGAGAAGCGGTTCCAGCTTCTCGTAGTAGGGGTCTTCCTCCATCTCGCCCTTTTTCCGGCGCAGGGCCTTTACCGAGCGTTCCAATTCGTTGCGTCGAGCGCGTTGTTCAGGAGAAAGGATTTTCTCTAATTCGCTTCTGACGAGGACACGCTGCATTGCAAGTTCTCCATCTGGTGCCGCTTCTTTACTGGGAGTCTGGGTGGCGGTGACACCTTCATACCATTCGGCGCGGGACCCAAGCTTGTCTCCATTGTCATCGAGAATGGCGTGCTCGGTGGCGAGGCGGCCTTTGTTCTCGTAAAAACTCGCTACCTTTTCCGACGCGTAGATGAATCCCTCAAGAAGAGAAACCTGCTCGTCGTTGTCGACATCTGCATCGGTGAGGCCACCTACTGCTTCCGCAAAATAACCGCCGAAACGGGTGTAGAAAACTTCCGCTTCATTCTTCGTTGCGGTTATGATGACGCGCTGTTCCCGAGATAGCTTTCTCACAAAAGAGCCGCTCGATGAAGCGGTATTGATTACGGTGAGTTCCCCTTCGTAGGCGTCGACCCATTTGGCCAGTTCGTCGTCGGTGAAATCAGGGCCGTGCAAATTGAACTTCACGGCGCGGCTGTCAAAACTGCCATGCCCGATCAGCACGATCCAGAGAGAGGGTTCCTCCACTTCTGCGATCGTTTTCTCAATTTGCTCGACGGGGGTGGAGCCGCCTTTTTCTTTCTCGATCCGCGTGAAGGCAGCGCCTCCTCGTTCTGCCGCTGTTTTCCAGAGATCGGCATTCTTGGAAAAGACTTCATCGTATTCGTCTGTTCCGGCGGTGCCGACTACCACGAGAACGCGCAACTCTTCATCAGCGGTCAGGCTGAGATGAGTAAGCAAAATGGCGAGAGCCAAAAAGAAAAATCGGTTCATATCAAAGAATGCCCTGCTTGCGACGAATGATCCATTCTCCAAGGAAGAAGGCGAGCGCGAGAAGAAAGAGCCATGGCGCGTGCCATAGCGGGCGCTGTCGGACTTCCGTTACGGGCAGCTCAAGTCCTTCCAGCAACTCCGGGAGACTGGCAAGAGTATCGAGGGTGAACACTTCTCCGCCTGTGGCTGCGGCGATTGCCTCAAGGCGTTCGCGATCCGGACCGAGATGGGCAAACTCGCGCGCTTCCGGATTGAAAGATCGACCTGTTTCGGCAGTGCCGATTTCTTCTCCATCTCCGCCTACGACGGTTGCCTTCACCAGATAGCCGCTCCCCGCATCAGAAGCATGCTCGGCGGTAAACAGGCCCGGTTCGTCGAGTGAGGGCTCTGCCGTAATCTGGGTCGTCTCTCCCGCATCATCCGTCACGGAAAGGACTACGGTCGCGTCATCCTGCTCTCGGAAATTCTCCTGCCGAACTCGGACGGAAAGTTTTGTCAGGGGAAGTCCGCCGGCATCGAGTTCCTCCTTCTCCATTTCAACGCGGCTTGGAACTTCGGCGACGCTCCAGCGTAGCAACTGACGCCATGTCTTCGCGAGCTCGCCCTGCTGCTCTGAGTCCTTCATTGCCCAGCGCCAGAAATCCGCAACCGGGACAGCCGCTGCTTTTCCTTCTCCATATCGCTGCGTCACGATGGCAGGGAGGGTGCGATCCTGGGCGTCTTTCACGGTGGCGAGCAGACTCGCTCCGGGCTTGATCGCGTTGAGTTGGTTGACGGCAAAAAACGGAGGCATGTAGGCGAGGCGAGTCACTTCTTCCTCCTTGCCGGCACGCAGACGCATCCATGGAGCGAGCCATCCCTCACGAGTGAGGTTGTAACTTGCTTCCAGGGCGGGCTCGCTCGGGGCTGACCTTTCGAGGTAGACTGGGAGGATGCGGGCAATGGGGGTGTTGTTCCACTGACCGGGCTGAAAGGATTCCTGACCTCCGAGCATGATCAATGTTCCGCCACGGCGGGAAACGAATCGTTCGATTAACTCCTGTTGCTCGAGAGTAAAGAACTCCGCCTCGATATCATCGAGAATGATTGTTCGATAGTGGGGAAACAGTGCTTCCTCGGTTATGGGAAAACCATCGCGTAGCTCTTCAGGAGCAGCCGTATTCAGGCGGACGAGGACGGGCTCGTCGTAGCGCTGAGTCTCTTCCGGAATGTCGCTCTGGAATCCGCGGAAAAGAGGATTGCTCGATTCACCGGTGCGTCCACGCCATTCGAATTTCGGTTCCTGCTTTGCGATTCGAATCAACCCTACCATGTCGAGTTCAGCATCTTCGGCGATGGAGCGTCGGAGAAATTTGTATTCCCAGTTGGGTCGACCGCTCACATAGAGAACGCGGTAGGGGCCGCTTCCCGGATTCACGACGACGCGTTGCTGGTTGTTGGCTTCTGTCGCCTCCGCAATCGGGTTTTCTCCTTTCTGTCGAATCCCTACGGTGAGGAAGGACACCCCGGGAGGAATCGCTCCCAGTCGGATACGAACCCTCCTCTTGTGGGCACCTGGTTCATTCGGAAAAGCGACGGACTCTTTCCCGAGTTCGTTGCCCTTGTCGTTGGCGACAAATATCTCAACGGGTTTCGGGAAAACACCGAGCGCTCTGGCATCGATCGTCAAAGTGACGCGCGCGTCTTCGAACTGAGTTGTCTGAGCATCGACGCGAAAGATCGAAAGGTCATTCGCGTCAGGTGCTTCTTCTCCGATCACGATAGGAAAGATCGGCGTTTTTTCCTCTGCGGCATTGGCTGCTTCGAGCCAGGCTTCCCATTTTTCCGTATCGGTTGCGTTGCCATCGCTCAGCAGAACCGAGGCGACATGGGGGCGATTCTGGAAGCGAGATTCGACGCTGTTCAGAGCAGCGACGAGATTCGAGCCGGGGCGGGAAAAATCGAGATCACTGTAGTCGTCGGTGCGGCGAAGAGTTCGGTCGAAGAGAAAAGTCTGCAGGCGAAAGGTGTCTCCGATCTTCTCCAGCCATTCGGGAAAGACTGCTGCTTCATCGGTCGTCAGAGCCGCTTTCAGTTGCTCGGAGGGAGCGGGTTGTTGCTTTGTCAGGGGAATGTTGATTCCTGAAGAGTTATCAGCCACGATGACGATATCATTGGCATTTTTCTTCGGTTGCTCATCGAGACGAACCGGCTCCATGAGCGCGAGCACGAGCAGAACGAGCCCGACAGCTTTCAGGAACAGAGCGAAAAACTTCGCCCCTCCGCGGAGAGGGGAAGAGCGATAGCTGAGAAAAATAATCAGCAGAGCAGCAGCTCCCAGGCCAGCCGCAGTCCATCCCCACGACTCGCTCGCAAAGGCGATCGAGGCGAGTGTTGGGGAAAAGCTGGAGGAGCTGAGAATCATAGATGAAGAACCGAAGGTGGGCGCGAATGATCGCCACTACCAAGTCGCCTCGAATGATTGAAGAATCTTCTGCGAAAGTAAATCAGTGAATATTCGAGTTAATGAGTGGTTCGTTTTCGCTGTTTTAGTTTCCCGCGCCGAGCTGCTCGTAGTATCGCCGAACCAAGTCACGAAATTCCGAAGGCACGGGATCGCGATCGATGGGAGCGAGTGGATTTTCTTTGTTCAGCTTGGCAATTTCTTCACTGATACGCTGGCGCAGTTCGACCAGCGGTTCCGTGATGCGCTGATCGATAGCTCCTGCTTGAGGAGCCTGATTGTCGCGGGAGAAATCGATTCTCATCTGGCGGGCGTTATCGGCGACACGTCTCGCGTCGTCCCGGAGATCCTGCTGCTGCAGCATTTCACTGATCCGGCCAAGTCGGTCACGGAAGTCTTCGTAGTCCTCACCCGTGATAGCTCCCTCTTCCCGCTTCTCGGACTGCTGGTTAAAAAACAGTTTCTGACTGCTCAATTGTCCGCCCGTAGGCATCTGCCCGCCACGTCCGTCTCCACCCGTGCTGAGGGCACCGCGTCGGTTTCCTGAATTGCCTGCCATCTGTTGCTGGCCCTCGCCCTCACCTTCGCCCGGCTGAGGCGCCCCCGGCTGAGGCTGGGATCCGGATTCCTGGCCTTCACCCTGGCCTTTACCTTTGCCCTTACCCTTGCCTTCTGCTTTGGCCTGTCCTTCCTGACCCTTGCCTTTCTCGCCAGCTTTACCCTGACCCGGCTGAGGCGCCCCCGGCTGCTGACCTTGAGCGAGGCCTTTCTCGCCCTTTTCTCCTTTACCTTTTCCGGCTTTTTCACCCGAACCTCTCTCGCCGGCCTTGCCTTCTTCCTGTCCGGGGCCTCGTTGCGGAGTCGAGCCTTCCTCTGGGTTCTCTCCCGTACCAGCCTCTGCTAAGGTTTGTTCGCCTTTTCCTTCGCCTGCTTTCTGACCTTTCTCGCCAGCCTTGCCTTTACCTGGTTGTGGTTGTCCCTTTTCCCCGGCCTTTCCAGCCGAGGCCTGTTCGCCTGGCTGCCCTTCGCCAGGCTTGGATTCCTGTCCTTCCTGACCCTGTCCATTCTCTGCCAACTCGTTCGGCTCACCTTCTCCGGTAGCGGGATCTTCGGTCTTCTCTCCGCTTTCAAACAGTCTCTTTGACTCAGCTTCCGACTGTTCGATCAGTTGGTCCAGCTCGGAGCGGGCGAGACGCAATGCATCGGCTTCGCTACCCAGAACGCTTTCGGCGGCTTGCTCGATGCTTTGTTTAAGTTCTTCAATTCCACGCGAGGCGGCTTGTTCGGGCTCGATTGCCTGATTGGGACGATTGTAAAAGGTGTAGTCCCGGGCATCCTCGAGTGATTCCTGGGTCCCGTTCATCATCGTGTTGCGGACGGCTTCGTAGAGGGAATCTGAGAGGATTGGTTCGGACTCTTCGGCTTCCTCGCTGAGACGCTTCATCTCCTCGATCACGTCGCTGAGATTGCGGGATTGATCGGAAAGTTCCCGAGCGAGCTCGCTACGCGCTTTCTGCTCCTCTCCCGAGTCGAAAGGATCGTCTGATCGGCTCTCCGAAAGGTTCTCCAGTTTCTCACTGATCTGCTG
>JAKMGR010000591.1 GCA_022424805.1 Verrucomicrobiales bacterium | reverse complement strand
GTGTAATTCAAAGGGCCGCCAAAATTCAGAACGTAAGTACCAGCATAGGCCTGAATGGCTTCTTCCGTTTTGCCGCTCGCCTCAAAAGCACGCCCACGAAGATAGAAGGTTTCCGGTGTCGGTTTTTCCGCCTCAGCCAAAGCAACGAGAACCTTCTCCGACTCGCCTTTTGCGAGGGCCTTCCACGCTTCCACCTCTGGGGGAACGACACGAAGTTTGGGTGGTAGATTCAAAAACTCACCTCTCACCAACTCGGCCTGCTTTGCAATGGCCGCTACGTCCATCTGACGACGAAAACAACGCAGGAGACGTTCCTGAGCGAGGGAAACAAAATTCCCAGGGACCGGATAGAAGTGCGCGAGCTGATCTGCGATAACGAGTCGATACTTGGTGACAGCCTGTGGAATTCGACCCGACTCAAATGCATCTTCGGCTTCCCGCCACGCCCCAGTCGTAGGGAACGCCACGAAATCTATCTGGCTCCGAAGAGTGGCCTGCTCTTCTGTAGCGGCTGCGCTGGAACGCCAGCGGACTTGCCCTCGCTCTGCGGAGACCAGCTCAACCGTCCGAGCCTGACCATCCTTCAAATAAATCGTCGCGAGATCAGCATGTATCACCCCGGGCATTCCTGACAAAAGCAGAATAAAGATCACAAAAGATACTGAAAATCGAACACTCATTCCTTCTCCTGCTGTGCCATTTTCTTCGCGTATTCCTTGCGCCACTCACCAAAAACAGACTTCGCTTTCGCCACTCCCGGATGCTTGTGATGCCCCATGCGCTTGAGCATGTCCTGCAGAATCTTCAGCGCCTTGAGATCCTCCCCCCTTGCCTTGGTAATTGCAGCAGCACGCAGGTAGGCGCGAGTCGACCAGTCGAGATAACCCGGAAAATTCGCATACACGCTGACGTAGACTTTCATCGCGTCCGCCAGGTTACCCGTCTTTTCATTCGCGAAACCCATCTGGTAATTCGCTTCCGCCCGCGCAATATTCCATCCCCGATTTTCGAGGTAGGCTGCCCAGTGAGTTTTAGCCTCTTCGTAATTCTCCTCCGCCATGCGGATCCTTGCCATTCCGAGAACTGATTTTTCCTGTAACTCGTCATCGGGAAAGGAAGAAACGACGCGCTGGAATTTCTTCATTGCCTCTTCGCGGACAGCAGCGTCTTCTGACTGGGCTTCGATCTGCGCAACATCAACGAGGCAATACTCGTAATTCGCGGTCCCAGGACGATTGTCGAGGATGTATTCGTAGAGCATTTTTGCCTCCTGCGGTTTTTTCCGGATGTCACTCACCCAGCGAGCCAGCCGGACCGTCGGATAGTTGCTGTGCTCCGCCGGATCAAAACCTGCCTCCAACTGGTAGTAGAGCTTGTTAATTTCATCCTGAGACGCCTCCTCCTTTTCCAATTGGTCAACCAATGCAACCGTAGTCCATCCTTTCAAAGCCGGCGTCGTTCCCCGTTCAGCCCGCAAGCCGCTCATCTGCTCCCGCAAGACTTCGGCGTCGAAGTTGGAGTCGATAAAATCCACGTAACTGCCGAACATCTCACTTAGAACAGTCGACTCCGCTTCGCTTCGATTCTTCCATACCACCTCACGAAGCTTGCTCAATCCCTCTTCGGCCCGATCTTGCTCCAACAGCATGGGCAGAGAGGCAACAAGGAGGTCGTGCCGGTAATCGGAATTCGGATAGTCCTTCTGGAAATGGGCATAGTGTTCCCCGGCTTTTTTCCACTCTTCCTGATCACTCGTCTGAATCACCAATTGCCAAAGCGCATATTCGACAGTCTGCGCTTGATTCATCTTCACGCCTCCGTCTCGTCCGCCCAAATAGCAGGCCTCGATATCGGAGTAGGCTCCCTCCAAGGCATTCAAGAGATCGCCCTTTAAGTTCCAAGCCGGAGGACCAACTTCGTGATTCGGATATTCCGAATGAATGCGCTCCACCTTGGCGACTGAATCCTCAAGCCGATCTATCATGAACTCACTGAGTGCCGCTTGATACAGAACTGGCGGAAGCAGTTGAGACTCCGGATACACCTCGATGAAACTCGAGAACACTTCGACAGCCTCTTCCCACTTCTGCAGCTGCACCTTGGAAAGACCGAGATAGAAATGCACCATCTCTTTCCGCTCCCCCTGCTCGTAGACCTTGAAGTAGCTCGAAAGCTCTGTCTCGGCCTCCTCCATAT
>JAKMGR010000586.1 GCA_022424805.1 Verrucomicrobiales bacterium | reverse complement strand
TCCCAAAGATGCGTCGAGGCGCGAGCGTTACCAGTCTTGGTAACCTGCCCCTGCATGATATCCCTGGGCAAATGGCTCTGCCATTGAAACACGGAGTCGACACGCTTATGAGCAGAGAAATCTGTGTCCGCCTCCAGTGCCACCACTATCTCGTGGTCAGCCTTCACTTCCTCAGTCCGACCATCGGCGAGGCGCTTCACTCGGACGAGTCCTTCGTTCACTTCCAGGTTGGTCGAGAACGAACTGGCGAGAATGTTGAATTGCGTGCCAAGCACCTCCGCCTCGGCAGAGGGAGTTGCTACGATGAGCGGCTTACCCGGCGGCTGCGGCTCCGCCTCTACAGAAAGACTGCCACCGGAAAGGCGAAAGCGTTTCTGGTTGTCACGTTTTTCAATTTTCAGAGTTCCAATCCCCGAGAGGTGCACGCCGGTTCCGTCAGCGAATTTCAGTTCCACCCACGATTCCCCTCCGGCCGTCTCCAGCATTCCATCGCCAATTTTCAGGCCGACTTTCATGGCAATCCCCGAGTCCTGTCCCTGCCCCGTCCAACTCACCGGCCCTCCGTAGTCAACGATGGTGGCAAAGTTAGAATCCGGGCGGAGGAGAAAAACCATGACCCCTGCCAAAGCCAGGATCGCAGCGAGAGCAGTGACCGTTTTCCATCCAACCCTCTTCGGCGGATAACCTAACCCTGTTAGGTCAACGACTCTACCCTGTTGATCTACCGAGTCGCTTTGGCCGGAGGGAGCGTGCAAATCCTCGTGCAGGCCGAGGTAATGAAGATACCGATCCTGCGCTTCCTCGTTTCCTTCCAACAGAGATTCGAGTTCAGAAGTTTCCGCGCTATCAATTTTCTCGTCGACGAGTCGTGCGAGCAATTCATCGAGACGTTTTTGTTCAGGCTTCATTCCATCCCTCCTCTCGCATCGATTCCGTAATGCAGGCGAGCAACTGTGCCCGGATTTTTTCTAACGCGTAATAAAGTTTGTGCATGCTGATTCCGCTTCGCGCAGCTTCCTCTTTTACAGCACCGTGCCTTCCGTAACGAAGGCCGACCCATTTTCTCTCCTGATCGCTCAGTTTCTCAAGACAGGCTTCGAGCGCTTTCTTTCGTGCCTCTGTCAGGGGGCAATAATCCTCGTATCGAGAGTGAAGTTGCTCGAGGAGAGAATCAGAAAACACGAGTTTCTCCCGCGCCAGTTTCTGCCTCCATTTCAAAACTTCGAGGTAAGCAAAGCGAATCGCCCACGGAACGAATGGGCGATCTGGATCATACTTGTCCCACTTTTTCCAAAGTAATACCGACACATCCTGCAACACCTCAGCAGCGTCCGCCTGTCTTGGAATCATCATGAAAACATACCGCCCCACCTCCGCCTGGTGGCGGGTCCAAAGTCTGACGAATTCGGATGTGGGATCCATGAATGACGGAATATGCGCTCGTTTTTCAGGAAGGGCGAGTCCTTCCTCTTCCTTCTATCCTCGTGTAAGACACAAATTCGGAAAAAAAAGCGCGTCAAAATCACCTGCTGCCGATAGCTTGAAAAGTGCTACCCATGTCTACCCCTACCCGATCCACAATCCGCGCCGGCATTCCCCTGCACAACAGCGCGCTTTTCCACGTCGCACAGTTCGCTGTCGGAGACCCGCTCGTATATCTCGAAATCGAAAAGGAAGGCACGATCTGCATCGTTCGGGATGTCGAGTTTGATCGTGCCATTGAATCCGTTCCGGCCGATCAAATCTTCGTTCCCGCCGACTTCACTCCGGAAGGTGGACTCTCGGCAGATCGGGAGGTCGCCACGGCGCAGTCCGCTGCGGAATGTCTTTACCGGGCCGGAATTTCTTCCGTGATCGCAGATCGATCCCTGCCACTTTCGTTCGCCCACATTCTCCGCGAGGCCGGAATCGAGGTCGTATGCGATCTCGATTTTGGAGTTGCCGAAAGGCGGCAGAAAAGTGCCGATGAAATCGAGAAACTCCGGCAAGCGCAATCCGTCACCGAAGCAGCCATCGAAATGGCCTGCCGCATGATTGCCAGATCCGACGCAGATGCTTCCGGTGTGCTGATTCACGATGGCGCACCTCTGAACTCAGAACGAGTGCACTCCGCCGTAAATGTCTTTCTGATGGAACGTGGATTCAGCGGACCGAAGTACATTGTTGCCGGCGGGTCGCAGGGCGCATCGTGTCATCATCATGGCGATGGCCCGTTGCGCACCGGTCAGCCAGTCATCGTGGATATTTTCCCAACGAACAAAGAGACCCACTACTGCGGAGACTGTACGAGAACGGTTGTTCATGGCGACATCCCTAGCGAGATCGTAGAAATGCACACCGCCGTGCTTGCGGCCAAAGCCGCAGGATGCGCCGCGATACGCCCCAGAATCACGGGCGCGGAAGTTCATGCCGCAACGACAAAAGAGCTGACGGATCGCGGCTACAACACCGGATTCCCTCCCGAAGGATCGCCGCTTTCTTTTTGCACGATGCACCACGGAACCGGTCACGGCATTGGGCTGGAAGTCCACGAACCGCCTTTGCTCGATGCTACTGGAATTTCCCTGCTGAAAGGTGACGCCCTCACCGTCGAGCCAGGCCTCTATCGCAAAGACCTCGGCGGTGTCCGTGTCGAGGACATGGTCGTCGTCACGGATGACGGTGTCGAAAATTTGAACCACCTTCCGGAGGGACTGGATTGGAAATGAACGACCGCTTTACTGAAATCGCAGATCGCTTCCTTGATGAACTGCTCCAGTCCTCGCCCGTGTCAGCCACCCATCTCGGCGACCACCGCTTCGATGACCAACTGGACGAAGTTGACTCCGATTCACGAGACAGGAAGGTCGCCGCGGCAAACGCCCTCCTTGGCCAACTCGACTCGCTCCAATTCGAGGACCTCACGCGATCCAACCAGGTCGATTTTTTGCTACTCCAGCAGCAGCTCCGAAAAGAGATCTGGTTAGTCGAATCGCTTCGGGAATGGGAATGGAATCCGCTGGTATACTCGGGCCTGCCGGGTGACTCGCTCTACCTCCTGCTCTCCCGCGAATTTGCTCCGCTGAACGAAAGGCTCGCCAGTGTTGCCGCACGCTGCCTTCAATTCCCTCGATTCTTTGAGCAGGCTCGGGAGTCGATTGTGAAAAAGCTCGTGCCGCCCATTCATGCCGAGACCGCAGTCGACCAGAATCGCGGCATCCTGACACTGATCGATTCATTGGTGGGACCTCACCTCGACGAATTACCACCTGATAAGAAAACGCAGCTGGAGCAAGCTCTGTCGGTTGCACGGGAAGCTATCGACACGCATCAGTCTTGGCTGGAAAACGAACTCCTCCCGGCTGCGGCAGGAAATCCGAGGCTGAGTGACGCACTCTTTCGGGAAAAGTTTTCCTTCTCTCTCTTCAGCTCCCTCACTCCGGAAGAACTGCGGTCCCGCGCTGAAATGGCGAAGGAGGAAATGACCCAGCGCATGTACGAATTATCATTGGAGATCAGCCGACAGAACGATCCCTATTTTATTGCTGAGGAAAACCCTTCTGCCCAATCAAAAAACCGTCTCATCCAGACCTGCCTTGAGTTGGCCTACGCGGATGCACCGAAAGCTGACGAAGTGATCGAGGAAGCGTATCGATCTCTCGAGATCACGACGGATTTCGTCCGCGAAAAGGATCTCGTTTCTCTCCCGGACGATCCACTGGAGATCATCCCGATGCCGGAGTTTCGGCGCGGCGTTTCGGTGGCCTACTGCGATGCGCCCGGCCCGCTAGAAGTTAGGGGAAAAACGTTTTACGCCGTCTCCCCTCCCCCGGAAGACTGGACCGAGGAACAGGTGAACTCCTTTCTCCGGGAATATAATCGGCGGTCGCTGCACAACCTTACCGTGCACGAAGCAATGCCCGGACACTACGTGCAGCTGCTCCGATCCAATGCCACCTCAACACGGCTTCGCTCTGTTCTCGCCTCGGGCACCTTCATTGAGGGCTGGGCGGTCTACACGGAAGAAATGATGGTCGAGCAAGGCTTTCTCCTGGGCGACCTGCTGATGCGACTGATTGTTTTGAAATGGAATTTGCGAGGAGTTACTAATGCCATTCTTGATCAGATGATCCATCTCGACGGGATCGATGAAGAAGCCGCGATGCACCTCATGGTGGAGGAAGCGTTCCAGGAGGAACGGGAAGCCGCCGGAAAGTATCGGCGGGCACTCCTGACTTCCGTTCAGCTTTCCACCTACTTCGCCGGATATCAGGAAGTAGTCGACATTCGAAAAGCCACCGAAGAAGCCCGGGGGGAAAACTTTGAACTGAAGCGCTTTCACGATGAACTCATGTCATTCGGCTCGCCGCCTCCCGCCTTTGTCAAAGCGCTGCTCCTCGACGAACCGATCGTCTCCCCGCGATGCATAGAATCAGGAAAACCGGATTCGCGCGAAAAAACAGGGTGATAGGCCACCAGGGAGTCATGATCGGAACCTCTGCCGCCGTCCGCTGTTAGTACGGAGACAGACGCGTTTTCGCTTTCAGCCCTCATCCTAAAATGACGGAAGGCAAGGAATATCTGATTCCGATCGTCGTTCGCTGGGCCGCGGGTGAGCGGGGCAAAAAGTAACCTCTATTCACGGCAGATAGACCGGCGGCTTGCGCAAGGCCTCATACTCCGGCCATTCGATTCGCATGCCTTCGTATCTCGCAAATTCCCATTCCGGCCACACCGGACTTTCCTCGCGCACTTCGTGATACATTTTCAGGAGCCGAGATTTCATGTCCGCGAGGCGATCGGCCTCCTTCCCGGAAAGATCGTTTTCCTCTGTGATATCATTCCGCAAATTGGTGAGCGTGAAATCATCGAGTTCCGCTTTCTTGTTGAACTCAATATCTTCCTCGGTGATTCCACCGCCGGGTTTGAAATCAGGTTTATCTACCGTCGCTGAAAGCTTCCAGTCGCCCTCCCGAATCGCCACCTTGATCGGACCTCGTGAGCGGAGGAAATGCCAGTAGAGAGGCGTCTCGCGATTGAGTTCCTTGCCGGCAAAAAGAGGAGCCAAGCTTGTCCCGTCGATGGCCCGATCTTTCGGAGCATCGACACCTGCGAGTCCACAGAGAGTCGGAAGCCAATCTACTCCGCTGATTGGAACATCGCTTTCTCCCGGTTCCACTTTACTTGGCCAGCGCAGCATTCCCGGCACGCGAATCCCCCCCTCCCAGACGTAGCCTTTCTTCGCTCGAAGAGGTCCGGATGACCCGTAAGGATGTTTTCCCGTTAAGGCCGGCCCATTATCACTCGTGAAAAACACGAGCGTATCATCGCGCAAATTCAGGCTGTCGATCTCGGCCATTAGCTTTCCGAAAGCGGCATCCATCTGGGTTATGTTTCCCCAAAAGGCACGTTCGGCCGGATCCTCGAGATGATCGTAGTGGCGAGTGTGTCGGGGTGCAGTCGCCACCGGCTCGTGTGGCTCGTGGTAGCAAACAAGCAGGAAAAACGGCTTTTCCCTATCGCGTCCTTCCCCGTTTTCACTTCGAAGCCAATCGATCGCTTCATCGGTGACGAGGTCAGCCGAGTAGCCCTTCAATGGGCCAACCGGAATATCGTTCCTGACAAAGTTATAAGGATCACGATGATTCGGCAGCGCGTTGTTCTGAACCGAGAACCAATGATCAAAGCCATGGTCGTCTGGTTGCGGCTGGCCCGGCAGATTGAACATCCCATTGAGATGCCACTTCCCGGAATGGCAGGTCGAGTAGCCGCCTTCTCGAAGCAGAGTCGCCACCGTGATCTCTGACTCGCTGACGTGCATTGGCGACATCATCGGAATCCAATTGTGGACCCCAACTCGCCACGGCGTCCGACCAGTCATCAATCCGGTTCGCGATGGCGAACAGTTCGCCGCCGCTGCGTAGCAATCCGTGAAGCGGATTCCTTCCGATGCAAAACGATCGAGATGGGGAGTGTGGGCAATGTCGTTCCCGTAGCAGGCGAGATCGCCATAGCCAAGGTCGTCCGCGAGGACGAGCAAAATGTTCGGACGATCGGCTGCAAGGGAAGTCAGGCAGGCGAAAGAGAGGAAAAAGATGAGCGTTTTCACGCTGTCCTTTCTAGCGAGGGAAGACGGAACGGGTCAAGAATGGGACAGACGGATTTGCGTTTGGGATAACGGGCGGCGGTCGGAACTTTTCCAAGTTCCGCTGCATTTCAACCGTGTAGCTGAATTCGTGAGAATTCCGAAGGCTGGGTATGCATCACTCCTTAGCCCCAAACACCTCCGCAGCCCAGGTGTCGTATCGAGCCTGCAGCGCCTTTACGACCTCCGGCTTCTCCGCCGCGTAGTCTTTCACCTCCGGCTCGGGGTCGGAGAGATTTCGGAGACTCTTTCCGTCGAGCAACTTCCAGTCGCCTTCCCGGACGGCCCATTTTTTCTGCCACTGAAAATAGATCACCGGATGTCGGGTCGGTTCGTCTGCGGAATCGATAATGGGCTGCAGGCTGTGTCCGTCGAGTTGTGTCTTCCCCTTTTCCACTCCGCACCATTCGAGAATACTGGGATACCAGTCCATGATCGTTACGGCCTGACCACGAACCTCCCCTTTCGGCAGCTTCGCAGGCCAGCTTACGATGGAGGGAACCCGGACTCCGCCTTCCAGGAAATTGCCCTTGTGACCGATCCACTTCCCGGTATTTCCGCCACCTCCAAAGGCATGGTAGTAATGCCCTTTGGGTAGCTGGCTCGCATGATCATCAAACTTGATCGTGCCTCCATCCTCAGCAGAATGCCCGTTGTCACTCTGGAAAATGACGATTGTATTTTCGGTCAACTGTAGCTCATCCAGTTTGTCGAGAACCTTTCCAATGTAGTAATCTGTCGTCGTCGTAATTGCGGCATAAGAACGACGAGGCATCTCCATATCCGCGTAGAGTCTCGTGTGTTCTTCAAGGGCCTGCTCCGGGTAGTGCGGAATGTTGAACCCGATGAAGAGAAGAAAGCGATTGTCCTGATTTTTCTCGATGTAGTTCAAAGCACGATCGGTGATGAGATCGGGAAAGTATTCGCCCTCTTTAAAAACCTCTTCCGTTCCCTCGTAGAGATCGTGATAGCCTTTGCCGTGGAGAAAATGATGATTGTAGTTGTCGATGAACCCATTTCGAATTCCGAAAAATTCATCGAAGCCCTGTTTCACCGGACCGAAATCCCGATGAGAACCCACGTGCCATTTTCCGAACAGCGCAGTGCGATACCCTGCCGTTTTCAGAGCCTCCGCAATCGTCACTTCCTCCAGAGTCATATTGACTCCGTCCGGACCTTTCATATTTCCCTGCGTCCAGGAATTAATCCCGCTTCGCTGCGGGTGCCGACCGGTTAACAACGCAGCCCGGGAAGGACAGCAAACGGTATGGGCATAGGCCTGAGTAAAACGAACTCCCGCTGCGGCAATGCGGTCGATGTTTGGAGTAATGAGATCCTTTGAGCCGTAGCAATTCGCATCGAGCGTCCCCTGGTCATCCGTGTAAAGAATGACAACATTCGGTTTTTCAGCCGGAGCCGAAATCGAATTCGCGAGAGCGAAGCTGATGGTCATCAGCAGGAATGACGTGGTGAGAAAGGATCGTTTCATTCCCGACATATTGCGGTGGGGCGTGAAGCTTTCCAATGCCGAAATCAACCTATCTACCACAATTTCTTTTCCCGTTCTGAATTCAGATCAGATTAAATGCAACTTCAATCCAGAACTCTCCATCGTCAGTTTTGTGGCCATCAATTTCCACAGAGGACCGGCTGCTTTAGCTGCCGCCGTGGTGGCTATTCGGCGACTGAAGTCACCGCTACTTTCCCGTTGCGTGCTTGAACAAAGATGATCACCGGAAATCGAAATACGCAACTGGGTTGCATCGACGTCCTAACCCTGTTAGGTCTGCGACAGAAACCTGTTTGATTGGCTGTGAGCATCGACCTCAAAAAGAAGAAGTATTATCCAGTGAGTGAGGACTTGAGTCTCTATCTTGCCAAGTTCGGACGGACGATGGATATCCCGGCGGTGTATGAGGATCTGCATCGTTTCTCGGAGCTGTTTCCGCTTTTTGATCGCGAGGGAAATGACACTCTCTGGAAGACCGTCCACTACGAGCCTTCGATTCGAGAAGATCTCAGCGCGAAACTGACGCGCATCTATTCGCTCCTGAAAACGAACGACACTCGAGTCAATGAGCACCTCGTTATGGATCGGGTCGACTTCTGCGAGTTCGGAAATTCGCGCCCCTTTCGCATTCGGATCGTGAATCAGTTCAACGACAACTACGATCATTTCTACGTGAAGATCGCGGATGCTTCCCGAATCTACGGGCTGGAATTGGAGCACATTCTTTCTCCAAACCGGATCAATTATCTCTTCAATGGTGATACCTTGATCGAAGAGCACATCGCAGGTGTTCCCGGGGATGTCTTCATCAATGATTACTTCGGCCGACCCGAGACGAACCAGGTTCGCGTCGCGAAGGAGTTTGTGAAGTTCAACGAACGTAGTTTTGTCAGGCTGCTCGGGGATATGCGGAGCTACAACTACGTGGTCGACATCACACCGGACTTCGAGGATGCGCAGTACCGCGTGAGGGCGATCGATTTCGATCAACAGAGCTACGAGGGATACAAGGAAATGTATCTGCCGCAGTTTTTCCTCGAGAATGCGGCAGTGGTTGAACTCTGCACCGATCGAATCAATTACCAGACGACGCGCCAGTATCAGGACGAAGAGAGGACGTTGATTCACCGTCGTGTCACGCTCGCCCACAATCGGCTTGGGGCCTTCTGGGATGCGATGCTGGATGTAGAGATAGCGCCGGAGGATCACGTAATTCGCCTTCGAGAGGAATTGAATCAATACCACGACTGCCAGTCTTTTTCTCAATGCGAGACGATGGGTGCGCTGGTGAAACGAAATCTTGAAATCTCACTGACGAGAACCGGATCGGACATCACCTGATGGCGCATCACGGATCATTTATCCGAGCTTTTTTTCGGAATGCAGGAAGTGTCGGGGCGGTGGCTCCCAGTTCGGAGGCACTAGCGGAGCTGATGGTGGATTGGCTGGACTGGTATGAAATCAACTCGGTCGTCGAGTTCGGTCCGGGCACAGGAGTTTTCACCGAGGCCATTGAAAAGCGCGCCCGGAAAGGAACAAAGCTGATCGCAATCGAGCGGGATGCCGAGCTGGCGGAAATCACGCGGAATCGTTGCCCGGAGGTAACGGTCCGAAAGGCTTGCGTAAGTGAAGCCGCCTCGATCTGCGAGGAGGAAGGAATTGCATCGGCCGACGCCATTCTATGC